>DASYYQ010000128.1:0-6800 GCA_035933545.1 Candidatus Acidiferrales bacterium
CGGGTGCTCCGCAAGGAACCTGCGCGAACGCACCACTTCCGGCCGCCCCATCCTGGCGAAAAAAGGCGCCCGGCCCCGTTCTGAGTGCCCGGGCTTTGAAGAAGACTTAGAACGAATAGCAGAACGCAAACTGGAAGGTGCCCGGTCCGTTCGGCTGAATCCGAACACAAACAAGCTCATCGAGCTGCCCGATGAGCGAACAATAGAGCGCCCAGGTTCTGGCGACTCCCTATCTCCAAATGGATGCTTACTGGCCATTCAAAACGACTGGCAGCTGGAAGTATACAACCTATGCGATGAGTTGGGGCTTCGGAGCGCGTCTCGGTGAGACTAGCAATGCCCTGACCCAAAACCCGAAAACGGGCAAATTAGACCTGGTTCGCTTCTCGCAATCCTAGTTTCATGTAACTTTGATTCTACAAAAGGAGGGAAAAGTCTGCAAACATCTAGCAGCCCTTCAGAGGCGAAGTGCATGGCGGATTGCCAGGTGTGGCAGATGCTGTTTGGCCGATGCGCCGCTGGAGGGATTGCAGACGGCCGCGGAGATGCGACAAGCTCCGGTCTTGGGGGCAGCCGGTGCTTCGGTCGGAATCCGACTCTTGGCGAGCTAAGAAGCACAGATCCATCCGGTTTATTGAGAGTTACTTCTCAAAGCGAATGGGAATGACGGGGTCTATACAATTCTATCCCCTATTCGATCGCGCTGGCCAAGCGCACCACACCGCGTGCTTCAGAACAGCACCTTTGTGAACTAGAAGGCAGCAGACTGTCCGCCCGCCGCCGGCAGCCCGAGACGGAAGCGAGGGGTTTGAAACAGTTGCATTGTTCTGGCGCATTAGTCTTTGAATCTGTAGAATAGCCGCCATTTGCATCGGATCGCCAAGGAGCTGAATCGTGAAGCAACATCCACGCATTTGCCGTGAGCTTTTCCTCTTTGTGGCCGCTTGCTGTTTCTGCTCGCCGGTTATCGCAGCGGGGCAGCAATCTCCAGCACCTCAAGCTGCTGCATCAGCTGGGTCGAAAGACACCGCGACGCCCAAAGATGAATTAAGCCTGAAGACCGAGCGCGAAATAAAGTTCACTACGGACGAAGGAACGTGGATTTCACTCGACGTTTCGCCCGATGGCAGGCAAATCGTTTTTGACCTGCTGGGCCATATCTACATCATGCCCATCACTGGGGGCGACGCCCGGGAGATCACTTCCGGTCAGGGATTCGATTCCATGCCGCATTTTTCTCCAGACGGCCTGCGCATCGTTTTCATCAGCGACCGCAACGGAGCTGAAAACGTCTGGATCGCCAACGCCGATGGGACGCACCTCGCGCGCCTCACCGACGACCAGCAGAGCAATTTCGCCGAGCCGATCTGGAGCCGCGATGGGCAGAGCGTCATCGTTGCGCGGCATGACGAGCCGCTCTTCAGCACCTGGGAACTTTGGATGTATTATGTCAATGGCGGCACTGGCGTGCAGATCACCAAATCCGAACCTCCTACGGTGCCCCCCGACAAGCGCATTAACTACATCGAGCCGCAGCTTTCTCCCGATGGCAAATACATTTACTACACGCGGCGGCCCGGCGCGTTTAAAGTCTACGACGACACCTATCCCCTCTCGCAAATCGCGCGCCGCAATCTGCGGACCGGCGACGAAGATATTCTGACCGACGCCATAGGCAGCGGCATTCGCCCGGTTCTGTCGCCCGACGGCAGCGAGCTTGTTTACGGCACCTACCACGAAGGTGAAACTGCGCTGCGCATCATGAATCTCTCTACCGGCGACGACCATTGGCTGAAGTTTCCCGTGCAGCACGACATGCAGGAGACCTTGATTACCGAAGGGACTCTTCCCGGCTATTCGTTTACTCCGGACGGCAAGGATTTAATCGTTTTCTACGGCGGGAAAATTCATCGCCTGAATGTCGCCGATCGATCGGATTCCATCATTCCATTTTCCGCGCAGATCGATCGCCAACTCGGGCCTCGTCTGTATTTCCCCGCACGCGTCAATGAAGGACCGGTGAAGGCTCGCCTGATTCAAGACCCCCAGCAAGCGCCCGACGGCAAGCGTGTGGTCTTTTCCGTGCTGACGCACCTGTACATGATGGACCTTCCCGAGGGAAAGCCGGAGCGGCTCGGCAACGTGACCGACCGGGCCTTTCAGCCGGTGTGGTCTCCCGACGGGCAGTGGATTGCGTACGTGACTTGGTCGGACCAAGGCGGCGAGATCTGGAAGGTCCGCGCCGTCGGCCAGTCCGCGCCGCAGCAAATCACACACGTTCCTGCGTATTATTACGACCCCGCCTGGTCGCCTGATGGAACGAAGATCGTGGCTCTTCGCGCCGCCGCCGATGCGCGCCTGTCGGAAGTGATGGACTTCGAAGGCGGAGCCTTCGGCTCGGACCTGGTCTGGCTCTCTTCGCAAGGGGGCAACGTCCATATCATTCGCCCTGCGGCAGGATCCATTCGCCCTCACTTTGGCCCTGAGAATAACCGCATTTATGCCTATTCCGATGCGCAAGGCCTATACTCCATGCGCTTCGACGGTACTGACCTCCGCACGATTTTGAGAGTCGTCGGACACGGGTTTTCCGTCTCCACCGGCGCGCCAACCTCTCCGGCCGCCGATGTGCGCATCAGCCCTGACGGCCAATGGGCCATTGCCGAGGTGAATTATCAGTTATACGTCATCGCCGTCCCGCATTTTGGCGAAGCTCCTACGGTCAACGTTTTCTCCCCCTCCGTGCCGGTAAAGAAAATCACCGACATTGGTTCCGATTATTTCGAGTGGGCGGATGGAGGAAAAACGATTGCGTGGGCCGTCGGGGCAACGTTCTTTCGCCGCTCGTTCGATAGCGTGAAGTTCGAGCGCGCGAAGCCAAGCTCGGCAGGGAAAGGCGAATCCACAAAGTCCGGCACCGAATCTGCCGGAAAGCCATCGGAAGAATTTGCAGCAATGCTGGAGCAGGAAACGGGCGTCCAGCATTTTGACGTGGACTTGGAGTTTTCGCGGTACACCCCGCATGGAACCGTCGTTCTGCGCGGCGGCAAAGTCATCACCATGAACGGCGGTGAAATCATTCCAAACGCGGATATCGTCGTCAAAGACAATCGCATCGCCGCCGTGGGACGGCGCGGTTCCGTGGCGATTCCTGCCGGCGCCAAAATCATCGATGTGAAGGGAACGACGATCACGCCGGGTTTCGTCGACCTTCATCCGCACTGGCTGGAAATTCGCCGCGGCGTGCTCGACACTGAGAATTGGGACTTCATGGCCAATCTGGCCTATGGCGTCACCGCCGGACGCGATCCGCAAACCATGACGAACGACATGTTCGCCTATCAGGACATGGTCGACACCGGTGAAATCATCGGCCCGCGCGCCTATTCCACCGGCCCGGGTGTTTTCTCCGATACTGATTTTCAATCCTATGACGAAGCGCTCGATTACCTGACCAAGTACAAAAAATATTACCGCACCAACTATCTGAAATCATACATGGTGGGCAATCGTCGGCAGCGCCAATGGGTCATCGAAGCCTGCAAGCAGCTTCACATCATGCCGACCACCGAAGGGGGCATCGACACCAAGCTCGACCTCACGCATTTCATCGATGGCTTCAACAACGAGCACAGCCTGCCTACCGTGCCGCTTTATGATGATGTCGTTCAATTGATGGTCAGATCGCGGGCTTTCGAAACCCCAACGCTAATTGTCGCCTACGGCGGTTCTTTTGCTGAAAACTACTTCTACGAAAATACGGATGTTCACGGTGATCCCAAAATCAATCGTTTCATTCCGCATAATATTCTTGACGCACGCACCAAGCGTCGGCCCTGGGTCTCGAGCGATCAGCAAATTTTCCCCAAGCTCGCTGCAACCGACAAAAAAATCGTGGAGGCGGGAGGCAACATCGTGGTGGGAAGCCACGGTCAATTGCAAGGCATTGGTTATAACTGGGAATTGTGGGCGCTCGCGAGCGGCGGCATGTCCAATATGGAGGTTCTCCGGGCCGCAACCATCCAAGGCGCCCGCGCTCTTGGCCTTGCTGAGGACCTTGGCAGCATCGAGCCGGGCAAGCTGGCCGACATGGTGATCCTGTCCAAAGACCCACTCGCCGACATTCACAACACCAATTCCGTGAAGTACGTCATGAAGAACGGGGAAATGTTCGAGGGTGCAACCCTGAACGAAGTTTGGCCGGAGCAGAAGCCCCTTGCGCCGCTCTGGTGGTGGAGCGACAAACCCTAGTTCCATAAACAGCCGGCGGAAATTGGCGTTAAATGTCGCGTGCAGGCGCAGGCGCCTTGCCAGACGCGACTGCCGGGGAGCAGTTTTCTTGTCGCTTCGCTTGCTCCGAAGCAGTTCGCACGACTGCCCTCTGGGTCTCCTTGAGCGACAGGCCGGGGATTCGCTCGATTGGAATTGTTTTGCGGCAGCAGGAACCGCGTAGTCCGCCTGTCTTCAACGCGCCGGGTGTGGTCGCGATAACCGCCAGCGTGCTGGCTGGCAAGGTATTGCTTTTGGTCTCAACGGCGCCGTCGAGCCGTGATTTCGCTGCTTCTTTTGAGCTTGGCTTCACCGCTGGACGAAGTTCCGACCAAATCTGTCGATAGTTCGCCGCTTCTTTCCTGCCAAATGCATTATCGCAGCCTCGCGCCCTGGCCGCTCTTCCGAGCACGCGTGAATGCCAGTCGGCCGCGAGATGGTTCCGGGACTGGTCCACGAAAAAACCGTGGGCCATCCCGGGCAGTGCGCCGCCTCGCCGACAAAATCGAGAGACATCGCTTCTCACGGGAGAGTGAGCCTTATCGCCCTCGCCCGAATCGACCAGGGTGTTTGCTTCCATGGCGGACCGTTGGGAAACTACAACGGAGGATTCTTCCTTCCGGTTTTTCTCTCCGGAACAAGTCAGTGAAATCCTGCTCGAAGGCGCTGGGCGCGGCCGTCCCGGTTCGCACGCGGCGCTCGCTTCGCCCATGGCGCGCTGTGGGCTTGGCCGTTGGGTTTGCTCGTTTTGCTCCTTATTCTTTTCGTTTTGCTCTACGCTGGTCTTTCGTATGCGGTTGCTGGCCTCGTTGCTACGCCCGGTTGAGAAATGGCCCCATTTCTCACGTGCTGAGGAAAGCCACGGGAAAGGAAGTCTACGAGTATGGTTGAGCCGCTGGCCTCACCCACTTGGATCGGGGGATAGGATACAGAGACGCGCAAAACCGGCCCCTCCCTGTTCTTGTTGTGACTTAGGGAGATGGATCAGCATCACCTAGAAAGGCCAATGTTTTACGGGTCAAACGCGCGACGTTGCCAACATTTCTCACACCTTAGTATGCTTTCCGGCACTGCATTGAATCGCGAGCTTGTCGACCGCTATCGCCGATGGCTCTCAGGTATGGAGTACGGCCTTCGAACACAGGGTAATTACGTCAAATACGCTAATGAATTCTGTGAGTTCCTGAAGGGTCGCGAACTGACAGAAGTCAGTCATTTTGACGTTCGGGATTTCCTAACAATGTGCGCGAAGAGAGGGCTTACTCTTCCCTCAGTGAATTACATTTTGTACTCATTGCGCAGCTTCTTTGATTTTCTCAATATGGGTGGACTATTCAGAAATCTTGCGCCCCGAGTTGTAGAATTGAAGCCACTCCCTGAAAAAATTCCGCGCGTACTGAGCGCCAGTCAAATTGCACACCTTATAAATGCCGCTACAAATTCAAGAGATCGGGCGCTAGCTGAATTCCTTTACGCAACGGGTTGCAGAGTTTGTGAAGTGGTTGCGCTGCGGGTTGAGGACATTAACTTTGAAGCTCGTACCGCTCGTGTAGTTGGAAAGAACAGAAAGCACCGCGTGGTGATCTTTGGTTTCTTAGCCGCGTGCGCTTTGAAAACATACTTGAATGGCCGCAAGCACGGTTATGTCTTTCAGGCATTGGTAAGAAAAGGAGCAGGGCCGAGGGTATGGAAATGGAATCGGGCGAGGAGTTGGATCGGTAGGGTCACTGTATACGATCGAAACCACCCCTTTCCGGGGCGGCCTATGTCATGTTTTCTCGGACATGACCTGAAAATGACCAAACGTGAAGCAATGGCTGCTCTCAAGAAGCGGATTGGATACCTAAATATAAATCGACCGGATCGACCCCGCCCTTTGACTACTGGGATCATGCAAGAGGTGATCAGCACGCTTGGTGCCCGCGCAAAATTGGGACGAATTACGCCATACATGCTTCGCCATGCCTTTGCAACTCACATGCTGGATGGTGGTGCCGACCTTAGAGAAATACAAGAGCTGTTGGGCCACAAGAGCTTAAACACGACGCAGATTTATACTCATGTGAGCCGATCAAAATTGTTAGCGACATTCGACCGATGTCATCCAAGAGGGAACAAGAGATATGGGAACTCGTCACACAGGTAAGACAATCGTGAGAAGACCACCCGGCGGACTTATCGCTCGGGCAGAGGAGGACTCTGCCTTTGCTCTGCTACAGCCGTGGTTTTTACCGAAAAAAATCAGGTCTGCGATAACCCGTCTTCTGCCTCGCGAATATTTGTCCCGGATGCGATGGATGTTCGAGGATTACGGCTGCTTTATTTGTGGTCGGAAAGCAATTCCTTATGGCGGAAATGGCTTCTGCCGCACCTGTCGCTACTGGTTCCGCGACAGGATGATCAAAAGCATGAAGAAAAGACTAGGCATACCGCAAGAGTGGGAACGGCCCAGACAGAAAGTACGTTTCGTCGACAGGACTACGCTAGCACAAGAACTGATTTCAGACTTAGCGCCAAACTCTTTCATCTCT
>DASYYQ010000162.1:0-5101 GCA_035933545.1 Candidatus Acidiferrales bacterium
GATCCTCTCGCGCTGTGCATTGCTAACCGAACACCAGCATCGGACGATAGACTCCCATGCCTTAAAAATCCCCGCCCCGAAGGGGCGGAATCTTCCCTAACGGAAAACGTCACCTCTCCATTTCAGGCTGAGCCAGCACAACCTGCGCTCCTACTAACTCTTACCGAGTTCCGATTCGTTGGGGATGGCGGGGGTTGCCCGCCTGTTTGTGAAATTAAGGCACAGGGTTGCAGACGCGGAACTTTTTTGTCGTATCAGGCTGCCAGAGGTTGATTTCCGGCGTCTAACAATTCGGCATTTAACAAGCACGGCAACATAGAGTTGGGATTTGCGCCAACCTCGTCTAACATGTAAGGGCTAGAGGGGCTGTAGCCAAGCAGCCTTCGGCGAGGAAACTTTTCCCCCTTCTTTAGCGTATTAGTTTAGTGGGCAGACGTTCGCGTTCCTGCCCTCACTTGAAAATCAGGGACAAAACGTAAAATGAAGACGCGTAAAAAGCCGATTTTAATCATCGGCGCAATCCTAGTGCTGGCGATCATCGTCATTGGCAGCGTGCTCCAGGCGAACAAGAATACAGTCACGGTGCAAACCGGGCAGGCTGTTAAGCAGGACATCACTTCCGTGGTGACGGCGTCAGGCGAAATTCGCTCGCAGAGCTACACCAACGTGCTCGGCCAGGGCATCGGCAAAATCACTGATATCGACGTTAAAGAAGGTGATTTTGTGAAGAGAGGCCAAGTTTTGCTGCACGTGGAGAGCATTCAACCTGCAGCGGACGTCAAGGCGCAGCAAGCCGACCTCGATGCGATGAATGCTGCAATTCAGTCTGCGAAGGCCAATGACACCTCAACACAAGCAGCCGTCGAGCAAGCGCAGGCGAGTTTGGAAAAGGCGCTGGAGGACTGGAAACGCGGGCAGGGTCTCTACAAAGAGGGGCTCATCGCAAAATCGGATTACGACACATATAAGTCCAGCTATTTCGCAGCGGTCGCGGGTCTTGCTGGGGCCCAGGCCCGCGCCAAACAGGCGCATGCCCAGTTTACGCAGGCGCAATTCAACCAGGCGCAAGCGGCGGCGAGCCTCGTGCGTATGCGCGACGTGCTCGCGAAGACTACCTACATCGCCCCGATTAACGGCACTGTTACGTATGTGCCGGTAAAAGTGGGTGAATATGTCGTCCCAGGCATTCAAAATGCCGAAGGCAGCTTCCTGATGACTATTTCGGATATGTCCGAGGTCGATGCAGAGGTCATGGTGGACGAAACGGATATTCCCAACGTGAAACCCGGCCAGAAGGCCGACGTGACGATCGACGCTTATCCAGGGAAAATATTCAAAGGATACGTCCACGACGTGGGCGAGGAAGCCATTCTGCGTACATCGGGCCTGGCGACGACCCAGCAGACTTCAGCGAACAGCCAGGAAGCTCGCGACTTCAAGGTTCATGTGCGGCTGTACGACCCGCCGAAAAATACTCGGCCAGGGCTCTCCTGCACAGCCAACATTCAAACGGCGCATCATGCCGACGTGGTGACCATTCCGATTCAGGCTCTCGCTGTACGCACCAAACAAGAACTTCAGGCAGATGAGAATAGTCAAAAGGGCGGCAGCGTGACTTTGGCTGCAACGAAGCCGGCCGTAAATTCGGACGGAAGCCCAGTGAACGATGATGTTCAAGGCGTATTCGTAGTTCGCAACGGCAAGGCCGTGTTCGTGCCAGTGCAGACCGGAATCAGCGGCGTCACGGATATCGAAGTCACCAGCGGCTTGAAACCCGGAGACGTGATTGTTACCGGAAGCTACCAGACGCTGCGCTCGTTGCATTCCGGCGCCCATGTGAAGATCGACAACTCTGTTCCGAACTTGGCGAACCAATCCACTCCATAACGCCACAGCACCGGCATCTGACTTAGTATTGGTGAGGAAACGAGAGGCCTGATGGCAGTTGAAGAAGCCGCGTCCCAAGCGTTCCGGCAAGATTTAATCGACTCGGGAGTCGTCATCTGCACGGAAGACTTGTGGAAAACTTATGTAATGGGCTCGGAGCAGGTGCATGCTCTGCGCGGTATCTCGACTGAAATCCGCAAGGGCGAGTATGCGGCCATCATGGGTCCGTCTGGCTCTGGAAAATCTACGCTGATGAATTTGATTGGCTGCCTGGATTCTCCAACCAAGGGTTATTATTGGCTGGCTGGACGTCTGGTGAGCGAATTGGACGATGACGATCTGGCTTACATTCGAAACAAGGAAATTGGATTTGTTTTTCAGACGTTCAATCTGCTGCCGCGCGCCACGGCGCTGCATAACGTCGAGCTGCCGATGATTTACAATGGCACGCCGGCAGAAGAACGGCAGGAGCGCGCGCGCAACGCGCTCAAGCAAGTGGAACTAGGCGAGCGTATGATGCACCGGCCGAATGAACTCTCCGGAGGCCAGCGACAGCGCGTCGCTATCGCCCGCGCGCTCGTCAATCATCCATCGATTCTGCTGGCCGATGAACCCACCGGAAACCTCGATTCGCAAACGGGCGAAGAAATCATGGCGCTCTTCGCCCGACTACACAGAGAAGGCAATACCATCATCCTGGTGACTCACGAGCCGGACATTGCGCGTCACGCGCATCGCGTCATCCGCCTGCGCGACGGCAAAATTGAAAAAGACGAAAAAGTTCAGTAGCTCGCCTGCTCGTCGGCAACTTCCTTCATCCCAAAGGCAATCAAACCGAAGAATAAGCAGCCAGGAGACACGAGATGAACATTCGCATTTCTTCTCAATTGATTTCTTGCGGATTTTTGCTTTTGCTCGCCGGCAGATTGGCGCAGGCGCAATCGCCGCAGAAGCCCGCCGCACCGTCCCAGGAATCTCAGCAGGAACTGCAACAAGCTATCGCTGCGGCGCAGCCCGGTCCGCAGCATGCGGAACTGATGAAACGCGCGGGAGATTACACCACGACGCAGACATTTTATGCGCCCGGCGCGCAGCCACAGGAATCCACAGGCACTGCGAAATTGAAAAGCATTCTCGGTGGACGCTTCTTGGAGGAGGAAAATTCCGGAGAATCGCTCGGCCAGCCCTACACAGGGCTGCGGCTCTATGGCTACAACAATGGTTCGAAGCAATACGAGGCTATCTGGATCTACAACGGCTCGACTGCATTTCTCGTGCTTGACGGCACGAGCGACGACAGCGGTAAAACCGTTCGTTACTCCGGAGCTTTTCTCGGCCCGGGCGGGCAGCGGCAAACCCTGCGCGTGGTTATCACGCAGAACGACGCGGATCATTTCAGCGTCAAGCTGCTCGGCGAAGCGCCCGGCGGCGGAATGTCCACGCTCGAAACCGTCTACACGCGCGTCAACAAGGCGCCTACACCTTCACATCGTTAATTTTTCGCATTGCATTAACGCAGGTGCTTCGTTCGGTGGAATTTCAGGAATGTGTTCTGCGCGGGTCCATCTGCCGCGCTTGCATTCGCCGTTCTTCGAGACTATAGTCCGCGCCAAATTGGAGGTTGCTTGCGATGGCAAAGAAAGTTCTCCTTGGCGCTCTTGTCGGCGGAGTCGTTGTTTTTATTGTTGGCTCACTTTTGCACACGGCGCTGGGACTGGGCGAGGTCGGCGTGAAAGCGATTCCGCACGAGGAAGTGATGCTTTTCGCGATGCGTGCTGCGGTTCGCGAGCCCGGATTCTATATTTTCCCCGCGCCGAACATGACGCCCGGACGCAGCAAACAGCAAATGCAGTCGGACAACGCCGCATACGCCGCGAAATATCAGCAAGGCCCTACGGGAATTTTGGTCTACAACCCCGGCGGCATGGCACTGAATTACGGCAAGCTGCTCGGCGGCGAATTCGCAATTGATGTCATCAGCGCGTTTTTCCTGGCGTGCATTCTAGCCATGGGAGCGGGCGGTAAAAGTTCGTACTGGAAACGCGTGTTCGCGGTAACGCTCGCAGGATTGTTTGCCGGCCTGTTCCTCGGGCTTGAATATTGGAACTGGTACAACTTCCCGACAAATTACACGACTGCGTACATCGCTAATGCTGTGCTGGACTGGTTCTCCGCCGGCCTCGCCATGGCCGCGATTGTCAAGCAAAGAGAATCCGCTTAGAAGATAGGCGATTCATTTCCACCAGTCGTCTACACACAGATTTTCGATCACCATGGAATAGACGTCATCCCAGTCCTGCTGCCAGCGCCAGCCCTTGGCAGTGCCTGACGCGTTCTTTTCAATATATCGAGTTGCAAAAGTCGGTGAAATTGGCTCCAGACAGTGAGGGCAGCGCGGTGATGCACGTGTCCGGAAAGAACCTCCGCAGGGACAAGGTTTCAAGAACGATTCGACGCTCTCGGGCATTTTCTTGCCTATGGGCAAACTAACGCCGGAAGGATTCTTTAGCAAAACGCTCAAGTACACGCTATAGCTGCAACGGTCACAATAGGCATATGCCGTGTCACCGAAACCGTTATGGACTAGGTAATAGCCAAATTCTTTTCTGCAGTGCTCACAAATTCCCGTTTCAAGTTCGCGAGTCATTGAGGCAAGAGTTTAGCAAAGGCTCAGAGCCTTTCCCAAAAAGAACATTTCGCGGAAACAAAAAGGGCTCCAAAGAATGAATCCCTCGGAGCCCTTGCGTTAGGAACTTAATCCTGGCGGCGACCTACGTTCCCGCACAGTTACCCGTGCAGTATCATCGGCCCTGCGGAGCTTAACTTCCGTGTTCGGGATGGGAACGGGTGTGACCCCCGCGGTTAGACCACCAGGAAAACTGGAGGCTGGAAGCTAGAGGTTGGAGGCTGGAGAAAACAAGATCAACAGCGGGCAACCAAAGCGCAGCCGAAATTTTTAGTTCGCAGCAAGAAGCTGCAAACTTTGCAAACTGAAGGAAGCGGTAAAATCCGCGATTTTGCTGAAGTAGCGCAAGTGAGAAAGACAGCTTTCCATCCGCGCGAGCGTTAACCACGCGTTAGGAAAATTTTATGGTCAAGCCGAACGGCCGATTAGTACGGGTAAGCTGCACGCATTGCTGCGCTTCCACCTCCCGCCTATCAAGGTCGTAGTCTACGACCGGCCTTCATACCCCGACGCATCGGGGTTGGGAAA
>DASYYQ010000016.1:0-4872 GCA_035933545.1 Candidatus Acidiferrales bacterium
CGCGAAGGTGAACGCCGTCTGTTATTTCCGCGTGGTCGATTCCAATCTGGCGATTTCGCAGGTGCAGAATTATCTTTACGCCACTTCCCAGTTGGCGCAGACCAATCTGCGCAGCGTCATTGGCCAGTTCCAGTTGGACGACGTTTTGTCTGAGCGCGAAAAGGTAAACGAGAAGTTGCAAACAATCCTTGACCAGGATACCGAACCATGGGGTATTAAGGTGACGAAGGTGGAGGTCAAACAAGTCGATATTCCGGAGAATATGCAGCGCGCCATTGCGCGGCAGGCGGAGGCGGAACGCGAACGCCGCGCGAAAATCATCAACGCGGATGGCGAGTTGCAAGCTTCGGCAAAACTTGCGGAAGCCGCCGAGGCGCTGCAGCGGCAGCCCGTTTCCGTGCAACTTCGCTATCTGCAAACGCTGCAGGAAATTGGCACGGAGAAAAACACCACGGTGATTTTTCCGGTGCCCATTGACTTGGTCAGCGAATGGGTCAATCGCGGACGCAAATGAATTTTCAGGGAGCGTTATAAATTATGGGTTCACGACGCGGCGGTGAGCGAGTGCTCGAAAGCCGCCATTTGATTGGCCTGTTTTTGGGTGTGGTGCTGCTGTGCTGCGTATTTTTCACGCTGGGCTACGTCATGGGCAAGACGCAGTACGGTAATTCGCCCGTGGAGGCGGCGTCTATTGATTCCGTGAAGTCCTTGCCGAGCGCCGCCAAGCCCACGCCGGTGCAATCTCCTTCCTCGACAGAATGGGATTTTTACACCGAGAAGAAGACCACGGACGTTCCGCTCGAGCCTGCTCGCCGAGGCGAGTCGCAATCTTCCCGTCAGGTTGCGTCGACTGCGCCTGCCCAGCCGGCTCCGCTTGTTTTTTCGCCGTCGGTCTCTTCGAAGCCGCCTGCGGGGCGCCGCGAAGTTTCACCATCTCGCGCATCTCGCTCCTCTGCGAAGCTGCCGCCGCCACGATTCCGCGCGCCGCGCATGTCCCGCAATGCTGTGGTGCTGCAGGTCGGCGCTCTGCGGCAGGAAAGTGACGCGCTCGCGATGGCTGACGCGCTCCAGCGCAAAGGTTTTCCAGCGTTCGTAGTTGTGCCGGCGTCCGATTCGTATTATCGCGTCCAGGTCGGGCCGTTCCCCACTCAAGCCATCGGTGAAAAGGCTAAGCAATCGCTCCTGCGCGAGGGATTCAAAGCCATCTATCGGCGCTGAATGAAGCTGTCGCCGCGTGTTCGCCTTTTGTTTGCAATAGCTTCGGGACTAGCTCTCTCGTTTTCGTTTCCCAATTACAATTTGCCGCTTCTCGCGTGGATCGCGGTTGCGCTCCTGATGCTGGCCGCGATTGGCGCGCGCACTCGCGAAGCCGTCCTCTACGGCTTCATCAATGGCGCGCTTTTTTATCCACTCAGCGTCCCGTGGATCGCCACAGTGATGAGGCAATATGGCAACAACATCAGTTGGTTCGCCGCCGCGGGCATCCTGGCGCTGATGACTCTGGCGGGCGGCGTATTTCCCATAATTTTCAGCGTCCTCGTTTGCCGCGTCAGCAAGAAAAATATTGCGATGGCCTGCGCGCTCGCGCCATTTCTCTGGGTGACGCTCGAATTTTTACGCGAGCATCTGCCCATTATCGGCTTTCCGTGGAATCTGATTGGCTACGCCGCTTCCGGCAACCTTGCATTGGTGCAACTCACCGCAGTCGCTGGGATTCTCGGCCTCTCGCTGCTCGTCTGCGCATTCAACGCGTCGCTCGCGTGGACATTCGCTGCCCCATCGAGCAAGAGCCGGCGCGTCACCATAGCTTCCGCGATTATCCTCACCGTCATCGCAATTTTCGGTCCGCATTTTGTGCCGCGCGCACATGCGGATCACGTCGCGCACCTTGTGCAAACCAATTTCGCCCAGGAAGAAACCTATCCGCCCGACTGGATGCAAACGCACGCCGCGGATATGCAACAGCTCGAATCCTTGAGCATCGACGCCGCGAAAAGATCCCCCGGCCTCATCGTCTGGCCAGAAGTTCCTGCGCCTTTCACTTTGCAGGACCGGCAATTTACCTCCATCGCAGACCGCATCGCGAAAAACTCCAGCCAGGATTTTCTTGTCGGCGTGGTGGACTGGAAACTCGGCCCCGATCGCAAATTGCAGGCCTCGAATAGCGCTGTGCTCCTCAGCCCGTCCGGCCAGCGCCTCTTCACCTATGATAAAATTCATTTGGTGCCCTTCGGCGAATACGTGCCGCTGCGCCGCTATCTTTTTTTCGCGCACAGCCTGATCGACAGCATCGGCGATTTCACGCCCGGCCACACCTACGGCGTCGGCCCATTGTCCGGCGGCCACTTCAGTGTGTTCATTTGCTACGAGGCGATTTTCTCGAACGAAATTCGCCGCTTCGCCGGTCATGGCGCGCAGTTGCTGATCAATATTTCGAACGACGGCTGGTTCGGCCGCTCGTCAGCTCCCGCGCAGCATCTCATGATGGCTCGCGTGCGCGCCGTCGAGAATCGCCGCTGGCTGCTGCGCTGCACCAACACGGGATTCACTGTGGACGTTGACCCGTATGGCAGAATTGTCGCGAGGCTCCCGCATTTCACGCGCGCGCAACTCGACGCGCCGTACGGTTTTCGCTCGAACGTGACGCCGTTCACGCGCTTCGGCGAATGGCTCGCCTGGCTCTGCGTTATTATGAGCGTTGTGCTCTTCGTTCTGGGCATAACGCGGCGTCAGCCTGCCGACTAAACTCGTTTTTAGAAAGGGAATTGTGAGCAATTTAATTGAGGACCTTCAATCCCGCTTCGAAGAACTGAAGAAGCGCATCGAACTCGTGCGGAGTTATCTTTGACGTTCCGGCCAGCCGCGAAATCGTAAAATCTCTCGAAACAAAAGTCAGCGATCCGGCATTCTGGCAGGACCAGCAGAAGGCCCAGGCAATTCTGCAGCAGCGCAAGCGCGCGGAAAGCAATATCGCTGCCGAAGAAAAACTCGCGCGCATCGTCTCCGATGTCGAAACGTATTTCCACATGGCTCATGAAGAGTCCGGCGCCGCGCAACGTGAATCCGTGTTGAAAGACATTTCCGCCGAACTGGGCTCCGCCGGCGAATACGTCTCCGAGCTCGAGACCCAGACGCTGCTCTCTGGCGAAAACGACGCGCTCAACGCCATTATGACCATCAAGCCCGGCGCCGGCGGCACCGAGTCGCAGGACTGGGCCGAAATGCTCATGCGCATGTATTTGCGCTGGGCCGAAGGCAAAAAGTTCCGCGCCACGATTCTCGATTCCAGTCCCGGCGAAGAAGCGGGAATCAAGTCCGCGACCATCCGTTTCGAAGGCGAAAACGCCTACGGTATGCTGGCCGGTGAGAGCGGCGTCCATCGGCTGGTGCGCATTTCGCCGTTCGACCAGGCCGCGCGCCGCCATACCTCCTTCGCGTCCGTCTTCGTCATTCCCGAAATTGACGATCGCATCGACATCGTCGTCAAGCCCGACGAATTGCGCATTGATACTTTTCGCGCCGGCGGCCACGGCGGCCAGAACGTCAACAAAGTGGAATCCGCCGTGCGCATCACGCACATGCCCACAGGCATCGTCGTCCAGTGCCAGAACGAGCGCAGCCAGCACAAAAATCGCGAATTGGCCATGAAAGTTCTTAAGTCGCATCTCTACGAACACGAAATCGAAAAGCGCCGCGAGGAGACGCGCAAGCGCGACGAAGCCAAGCTCGACATCAGCTTTGGCAGCCAGATCCGCTCCTACGTTCTCCAGCCTTACCAACTCATCAAAGATCACCGCACCAAAATCGAAGAAGGCAACGTCAATCGCGTCCTCGACGGCGGCCTCGACGAATTCATCCGCGGCTACCTCCTGGCCCGCCGTCGCGGCGGCGGCACCGTCGCCCCTCCCGAACCCGCCGAGTCCTAGATTTCCTTTCGGGGGCATGAATATGGGGGCGGCGTGCGACCATGTGTTCATGACGAACTGGAGGGAACCCATGAAACTTCCAGTTCTTGGCCTCTTGTGCTCGGCAGCCGGTGTCACCGGATAGAGGCAAGGGGGCAGGGCATTGTCGGCATTGTCCTCCGAACCCGCCGAAGCTTAAGTTCCCGCCAGTCTGCAACTTTTTTCACCTCCTCGCTGTCTCCAGCCTTCCCGGCGCACCCCTCCGCGCGGCCCTCGGCGCGCTATATCCTCCATCCACCCCTCCAATAAAGCCTTTCGCTGCAATTCGTTGACACCCATATTGCCCGCATGCTACGGTTTTGGTTTGACTTTGCCGCATCAATTGACTCTTGGGCCACTAATTTGCCTTCCAAATCACTGAAGGAGACTGTCTTGACACGCGCAGAAGAGAAGTTCCTGTTTACCTCAGAATCCGTCACCGAAGGCCATCCCGACAAGATTGCCGATCAGATTTCCGATGGCATTCTCGATGCAGTCATGAAAGACGACCCCATGGGCCGCGTCGCCTGCGAGACGCTCGTCACCACGGGCCTCGTCGTTGTTGCCGGTGAGATCACTACCTCAACCTACGTCGATTTCTGCGACGTCGCCCGCGACGTCGTGCGCAGCGTCGGTTACACGCGCGCCAAGTACGGCTTCGACGCCGACACCTGCGGCGTCATGTCCACCATCAAGAAACAGTCTCCCGATATCGCCCAGGGCGTAGATACGGGCGGCGCCGGTGACCAGGGTTTGATGTTCGGCTTCGCCTGCGACGAAACCGACGAGCTGATGCCAATGCCGATCTTTCTCGCCCACCTCCTCACAAAGCGCCTCGCTGAAGTCCGCAAGTCCGGAGTCGTTAGCTTCCTTCGCCCTGACGGAAAATCCCAGGTCACGATCGAGTACATCAACGACCGCCCTGTGC
>DASYYQ010000031.1:0-4754 GCA_035933545.1 Candidatus Acidiferrales bacterium
GGTGTGGCCGGGTTCGTGACGCCCGGAACCATGGTGGACGTGCTCGTGACCGGCGCGCTTCCTGCGTCGCGAGGCGGCACTTCGAATAACATCACGCGAACCATCCTCGAGAATGTGCGCGTGCTGGCCGCGGGCCAGAAGATCGAGCAGGATCAAAACGGAAAGCCGCTGACCGTGCCGGTGGTGACGCTGCTTGTTTCGCCCGAGGACGCCGACAAGCTGACCATGGCCAGCACCGAAGGCAAAATCCAGCTCGCCTTGCGCAATACCATCGACGCCAAAATAACCGACCCGCCGCCCGTTCTGCAGGAGGTGCTCTTCGCCGGCGCCGCACCTCCAGCGCCGCGAAGGATCGTCAAAGGCCGGCCCGTGCCGCCACCGCCGCCCTATTCCATCGAGGTGATTAGCGGCGACAAGCGCCAAACCAAGACGTTCTCGAATAGCGGAGTTGGAAGCTCGGAGAAAGAGTAAGTTTGCTGAAAGCCGGCGAAAATCGTAGTGGTTTGACGATTCGAACCGTATGAAATCGTATTATCTGTTCGATTTGAGCCCTTTGATTAGGGAGACCCAGAGGAACCGAATGTACAAGCCCAGAATGCCCCAGTGGTTATTCAGTCTCGGAATTGTTGCTCTTGTGACTCTGTTCTTCAGCGCATCGCGCGCCGGCGCGCAACAAGCTGTTGCTTCAAAACCGCCGCTTACAACCGCTTCGATTCCCGATGCCAACCAGCAGCCGCAAGAATCGGGAAATCCGCAAACGCTCCACCTGCTCGTGGGGCATTCGCTGCTGATCAGTTCTCCTACGCGAATTAAGACCGTCTCGATTGCCGATCCCGCGATTGCAGAGGCGATCGTCGTCAGCCCGAATCAGATTCAGATCAATGGCAAAGCGCCCGGCGGGGATTCGCTTCTCATCTGGGACGAAACGGGGCAAAGCCAGGCATTCGATATTTCCGTGGACATCGACATTTTGGGCCTGAGTCAAAAAATTCACGAGATATTCCCGTCCGAGCCGGTGCAGATCGAGACATTCAACGATGTGGTTCTGGTGTCGGGTCGCGTGTCGTCTCCAGAAGTCGCAAACAAAATCCTGGAGGTCGTGAAGAGCGCTGCGCCCAAGGTTGCCAGCACGATGGAAGTTCCCGCTCCGTACACTCCGGAAGTCATGCTCCAGGTGCGGTTTGCCGAGGTGAATCGGCAGGCGGTCAGCGAACTCGGCGCCAATTTCCTCCAGAATTTTGGGAGCAAGATGCCGTTGTCGGTCAGCACACAGCAGTTTTCGCCTCCGCAGCTAGGCCAGACGTCGATCGTCTCAAACAATGGGAACACCACCACCACAACAACGTCGGGGAACGAATTTGCCATAAGCAACTTACTGAATGTCGCTCTATTTCGCCCTGATCTCAATCTGGCGGTACTGATTAAGGCTTTGCAGCAAAACAACGCCCTTCAGATCTTGGCGGAACCAAATTTGATGACCGAATCAGGTAAGGATGCGAGTTTCCTTGCGGGCGGTCAGTTTCCGTATCCGGTGCTTCAATCGACCGGCGGCGGGACAGGTTTTGCCGGTATCACCATCCAGTTCCGGGATTTCGGTATTCGGCTGAATTTCACGCCAACGGTTATGCCCGACGGGCTGATTCACTTGAAAGTCGCACCGGAGGTCAGTTCGCTCGACTTTTCCAACGCGCTGCAAATTCAGGGTTTTTTGATTCCGGCATTGTCGGTCAATCGCGCCGAGTCTGAGATGGATTTGCGGGATGGACAGAGTTTCGCTATTGCTGGCCTGCTGGACAATCGCGTCACGCAGCAGTTTGAGAAGATCCCCGGAATTGGCGATATCCCGATCCTCGGGAAACTTTTTCAGAGCCGTTCGCTCAACAAGAGCCGCAACGAACTGGTGATCGTCGTCACTCCTCATATCGTGCAGCCGCTGGCGGTAGGACAGCCGGCCAAGGAACCGGTGATGCCTTATCAGTTCCTGGGGCCAGCGACGCCCGCGAAGCCAAAGACACCGAAATGAAGGCGCTGAGGGTAACAAACTCGACCCACAGAAAGATGGATGCATGCTGACAGTTGCAATTGCAAGCGCGGATTCAGCCAGTTCGGCACAGTTGCTGGCCT
This sequence comes from Candidatus Acidiferrales bacterium, assembly GCA_035933545.1. Lineage (GTDB taxonomy): Bacteria > Acidobacteriota > Terriglobia > Acidiferrales > UBA7541 > DAHUXN01. The sequence continues at coordinate 2,125 of DASYYQ010000031.1, forward strand.
GCCTCCAGCAAACCGGTCTGGTGAAGTCGGTTCAGCAGTGGTCAATGCCCGGCCCAAAATTACCGGAGGGCGATGCGCTTCCGGACGTGCTGATTCTAGATTTATCACGCGATCCTGAACCTTATTTCGCCCTTGGCGCAAGCGTGCGCAAGATTCGGCCCGCAATGAAGCTGGTCGCCTGCGCGCCCACAACGCCACCCAATCCGCAACTGTTACTAGAGGCCATGCGGAGCGGGGTTCAAGACTTCGTGCCCAAACCTGTCAGCACGGAAACCCTGAAAGAAATGCTGCTGCGATTTTCAGGAGAGGCAGACTCCAAGATTCAGTCTCTCCTGGATAAATTGATTGTCGTGATGGGCGCCAAAGGTGGAGTGGGCGCAACGACTGTGGCGGTGAACCTTAGCGTTCAACTGACGATCTTTGCCCGGAAACGCGTTGCGCTGCTCGACTTTGCCCGTCCGCTCGGAAATGTTCATCTCTTTCTCGATTTGCAGCCGAAATTCAATCTGCGGGACGCAGCGGAAAATATAGACCGCCTGGACAGTCGTTTCTTTGCCGGTCTTCTGACGCACCACGCGACTAAGCTCGAGGTTCTCGGTGGCGCGACCTATCCTGAGGAATGGCAGGCGATATCCATTCCGCATCTGGAGCGCGTTGTTAACGTCGCCCAGAGCTCCTTCGACGTGGTTCTGTTGGATGTTGGCTCGCAATTGTCCTCGGAGTGGACGCAAATATTACGCTTGGCTCGGATGGTGTTGATCGTTTCGGAAGCGAATGTGCCGTCGTTGTGGACCTTGCAACGCAGGCTGCTTGCTTTATCCGGCATGGGCATTGAACCCACGCGGGCGCGCGTAATCATCAATCGCTGGCACAAAGGCGATGAGGAAGTGCTCAAGAGCATTCAGAAAGACATCAGCCGGCCGGTATTCGCCTGCTTACCGAATGATTTTCGGAAAGCCAGCCAGGCAATCAATCTTGGAGCACCGTTGATGGAAAACCATAACAATGTGTTGAGCAATCAATATCGGCAAATTGCCGCTCAACTCGTTGGGATGGATGCCAGCCCTGTTGCCAAAAAGGGCTTTTTTTCATTTCCTGCAAAGAGGTAAACGAGGATGCACAGCACCATTCCTATTACGCGGACCGATTTTGCGGCGACCAAGGTGGCCATCCACCGCAAATTGATACACAAATTGAACCTCGACCGCCTGGGAGAGGTGAACCGGGAAGAAGTGCGCCGCGAAGTCAGCCATATTCTCGAGGCGCTGGTCGTCGGCGAATCCACGCCCATGAATTTGCAGGAGAGAGAGCGACTGGCGCAGGAGGTGCTCGACGAGGTTTTCGGGCTTGGCCCTCTGGAAGGACTTTTGGCCGACAGCAGCATCTCCGACATCCTTGTCAATACTTACAAACGCGTCTACATCGAACGCAAAGGAATCCTTGAGCTCACGCCCCTGCAATTCCGGGACGACGCGCATTTAATGAGCATTATCGATCGAATCGTTTCCGCGGTGGGGCGGCGTGTGGATGAATCTTCGCCCATGGTGGATGCGCGGCTTGCGGACGGCTCGCGCGTAAATGCCATCATACCTCCTCTCGCAGTTGATGGTCCGTGTCTTTCCATTCGCCGATTCGGCCACGACCCACTCACCGCAGAAGACTTAACCAGCAATAACACTCTGACGCCGCTGATGCTGAATCTGCTGATCGGGTGCGTCAAAGCGCGCTTGAACATCCTCATATCGGGCGGAACCGGAGCCGGAAAAACCACTCTTCTGAACGTGCTCTCTGGCGCCATTTCCGGCCGCGAACGAATCGTGACCATTGAGGACGCGGCTGAGCTACAACTTCATCAGGACCATGTCGTTCGCCTGGAGACGCGCCCGCCGAACATTGAAGGCAAGGGCGCGGTCCACCAGCGCCAATTGGTAATCAACGCTCTGCGTATGCGTCCGGACCGAATCATCGTGGGCGAGGTTCGCGGCGAAGAAGCGCTCGACATGCTACAAGCAATGAACACGGGCCACGATGGATCGCTTACTACAATCCATGCCAATACCCCTCGTGACGCTATTGGCCGTCTGGAAACGATGGTGGCAATGGCCAGTCTGAACATTCCCGATACTGCAATCCGCAGACAGATCACTTCGGCCCTGGATGTGGTCATCCAGGTTAACCGCATGAGCGATGGAACGCGCAAGGTGACCAGCATCGCGGAAATTACCGGCATGGAAGGAAACGTTGTGACCATGCAGGACATTTTCGTCTTCCGCAAGCGCGGAATCCGTGAAAGCGGAGAAGTAATTGGAGATTTCACGGCCACCGGAATCCGGCCGAAGTTTACCGAGCGCCTGGTCGTTGCAGGCGTGCCAATGCCAATTTCCATGTTTGAAGTTGCAGCGACTGTTTAGGAGGGTTTTCTGCAAGCCTCAACTTTAATTTCATTGGCGGCGAGTGGAAGATGACTTTTCTGGCCGTCAGAAGCGCGCAGAAGCAGGAAGGAGATGATGCATGGCATTCTTAATCGCCACAATGACATTCCTCCTTGTAGCTATAATTCTGATTTTCATCTGGATGTCCGTAGGAACCGATAAAAATCAGGAACTGGTGCGCCGCCGAATGGAGTCCGT
>DASYYQ010000035.1:0-5679 GCA_035933545.1 Candidatus Acidiferrales bacterium
GGCAGGGCTATGGACGCCAGCAAGCGTGAAGCGCACGGAAAGGTCGTGCGCATGGTGCTCGCTGCGAAAGTGGCTTAGCGCCCCTTAGTGCCCCTGGGAGTTTGTTGTAAGCAGCTGAAAAGAAGAAACAAAGTTGGTGGATCCGATGGGATTCGAATCCACCAACTCTATGGAAGTAAAGGAGTTTTGCGGCGCAGCTTGGCCTTCTAAGTGATAGGACGGAAACGATGGGAATTCTTGTTGCCCCCTCATTGCCCCTCTCGAAAGGCGCGGCGATCAATCTTCTCCGTCTCAGTTTCGACCTGATGCGCGAAAGCGGGCATAAAAGCGCTGGTTCGATCCGCGCATCCTTGGCCGTTGGACCCAAATGGACCCAGCTTTTTTCCGCAACTAGGCAGGCGCAAACTGCGGAAGGATTCTTCTGGCTTGAAAGTCAGTCTCTTTCTTGCGTGATGATGTGGATGTCGACCTCGGGAGATTCGCGCAGGAAGCGATGCGTAGGTGAGAGATAAAGAAATTTTTTCCAGCCTTTTTGGGCAGAGCGGCCAAAAATCACCTGAGTGATGCGCCTCTCACGGACAAATTCCGCGATGGCATCCGCCACGCTCTTACCCTTTAATCGCACAACCTTGCCGCCAAGACTCTCCGCAAAACGAAGATTCGCTTCGAGAGATTTGCGGTTCTCTTCGCTATTATGTTTGCCGGTGTCCACGTAAACGGCGAAAAATTCGGCATCGAGGCGGCGCGCCATTCGAGCCGCACGAGCGATTAAGTACTGGGCGTATGGGTTGGGATGGACGCAGACGGCCAGCCGGTCGCGCACAGCCCAATTTTTGTGGATCTCCTTGGCGCTCATGTAGCTTTCGAGGCTGCGATCCACCTGTTCGGTGACCTGGCGGAGAGCCAGTTCGCGAAGGGCGATCAGGTTGCCACGCCGAAAGAAGTTCCCCAGCGCCTGCTCGACTTTTTCTGGCAAGTACACGTCGCCGCGGCGCATGCGGTTTTGCAGAGCCTCCGGCGTAAGGTCGACCATTACAGTTTCGTTTGCCGTGAGTGGTACCCAGTCGGGAAGCGTCTCACGAACCGTGATGCCAGTGATATTGCGGACAACGGGCGCGATGCTTTCGATGTGCTGAATATTCAGGGTTGCAATGACATCGATTTTTCGGCTCAGGATTTCCTGGACGTCTTCATAGCGCTTGCGATGTTTGCTGCCTGGAATGTTAGTGTGCGCGAGTTCATCAACCAATACCACTTGGGGGCTGCGCGCGATGATTGCGTCAACGTCCATTTCCTCGAATACAGTCCCTTTGTACTCGATCTTTCGGCGCGGAATTGTTTCAAGTTGCGCGGCGAGCTCCCCGATTGTTTTTCGTCCGTGGCTCTCGACGACGCCGATGACCACGTCTTCGCCGCGGCTGTGGCGGCGTATTCCTTCACTCAACATGCTATAGGTTTTGCCGACGCCGGGCGCGTAGCCGAGAAAAAGCTTGAAAATAGCTTTCGTTTTTTGCGGGGGAGAGGCGACCTCGAGCCAATCTTCTGGTTTTTTCGGCAACGTGTCCTCTTCTAACCAAGCTCCTCAGTAATGCGCTAGAATCCCACCATTATGAATGTAATCCAGCGGCGCGCGTTTCGATTTGTAACAGTTCTAATCATTGTAGCCGGCATCACCGCTTTCTTCCGCGGATTCTTGCCCGAGGTGAACGAGACGACAGTAGCCCTGTCTTTTCTGATGGCAATTCTAGCAGTTTCAGCGGTGTGGGGCATGGCTGTGTCCGCTTTGATGTCCGTGGCGGCTATGCTTGCATTCAACTATTTCTTTCTGCCGCCGGTTGGCACGTTCACGATTGCTGACCCACAAAATTGGATCGCGCTTTTCGCGTTTTTGGCGACTGCAGTCGTTGGAAGCCAGCTTTCTGGACGCATGCGGCGCGAAGCGGACGCGGCGAATCAGCGCCGAAAAGAAATTGAGAGGTTATACGTGTTCAGCCAGAAACTACTGGGCGAAGGAAACGTGATTCAACTGCTCAATGCGATTCCCAACCACATGGCTGAGTCGTTTGAGGCGGGTGCTGCGAGCCTGTTTCTTGCTGATAAGAACAAATTCTATCGTTCGGGCCGTGGCGCTCCGCAGCTTGATGAGGAGAAAATGAAGTCCGCATTCAGCAAAGATGAACCATCTATTGATCTTCAAGGGTCATTCTGCTTTGCTCCGATACGTCTGGGTCTGCGTCCTATCGGCAGCTTTGGGGTTTCCGGGACGCTGCTTTCGCGACAAACGCTCGAAGCGGCGGGAACACTTATCGGAATTGCGATCGAGCGAGCGCGCGCGGTTGAGCAATTGAGCAAGACGGAAGCGGACCGCCAAGGCGAGAGGCTCAAATCCGCCTTGCTGGATTCGATTACGCACGATTTTCGCACCCCGCTCACTTCGATTAAGGCCTCCGCCACCAGTCTCCTGTCCAGTGAAGATCAAGGCGCGCAACAGCGACACGAACTTCTCTCCGTCATTGATGAAGAGTGCGACAGGTTGAACCATCTTGTGGAGGAAGCAACAGAGATCGCGCGATTGGAATCGGGCGAGGTTGAACTGGAATTTCGTTCAGTTCCCGTTGAGCAGCTCGTTGAGGCGGCCTTGGCCCATTGCCGCAAGGCTCTCGGCGCGCGAGAAGTCCGCGTGAATATCCCCGTGGAACTACCGCCGGTGCGGGCGGACGTGAAGCGCGTGAAAGAAGTGCTCGTGCAGCTGATCGACAACGCGAATCTTTATTCGCCGAAGGAGCGCCCGATCACGGTTAGCGCCGAGGCTAGCGCAAATTTTGTGACCATTAACGTTGCGGATCAAGGTCCCGGCATCGAAGACCTAGAGCAGGGAATGATTTTCGATAAGTTCTATCGCGGGAAGGATCAGCGATACCTCATTCAGGGCACGGGAATGGGTTTGCCGATAGCCAAGGCCATCGTCCTGGCGCACGCAGGATCAATCGGTGTGACCAGTCAGGTTGGACGAGGATCTGTGTTTTCTTTCACGCTGCCAATCGCAGACCATCTGGCGGCAAAAAGATGAACATGGCAAAAATCCTGGTCGTGGATGATGAGCCACAAGTGCGCCGAGTGATGAAAGTGGCCCTCACTGCGGAGGGCTACACCATTTTTGAAGCGCGCAATGGTGAGGAGGCGCTGCAAAGTTTTCGCACGGCCCAGCCCGACGTTGTTCTGCTCGATATGAATATGCCCGTAATGGACGGTTTGGCAACCTGCCGCGAAATTCGCAGGAGCGCCTCAGTGCCTATCATCATGCTGACTGTCCGCAGCGCGGAGCGAGACAAAGTGCTCGCTTTGGACGCTGGCGCGGATGATTATGTGGTGAAACCGTTCAGCATGCAGGAGCTACTGGCGCGTATTCGCGCTGCGCTGCGCCGAACCTCAGTGCTGAACAACCTGCCGGCCTTTATTTCGAAAGAACTGACTATTGACTTCGACACCCGGCGCGTGACTGCGCGCGGACGCGAAGTCCACCTGACTCCCAAGGAATTTGACCTGCTGAGGCAGCTTGTCGCGAGTCAGGGAAGACCTCTGACGCATAGGAGACTTTTGCAAGCCGTATGGGGTCCGGACTATGGCGACGAGCCTGAATATCTGCGCGTGACAATCAATCAGCTCCGGAAGAAGCTCGAAGCGGATCCGTCCCATCCTCGTTTGATTCTAACCGAGCCGTGGGTGGGCTATCGGTTCGAGATGCCAAAAGGCGCTAAATCGTCAGGGACCGCGCCCGAGTGATGCATCGGGTACGCACTATCTAAAGCGAGATTTAGTTCCAAAACATTGACGCGAGGCTCACCTAGAATGCCGAATTGCCGTCCTTCAATGCGTTTCTCGACAAAAGCAACCAACTGCGCTCGGCTTACTCCACGCTCGCGAGCGACACGAGGAACCTGAAACTCGGCTGCCGCGACGGAAATGTCCGGATCCAGCCCTGAAGCGGAAGCAGTAACCAGGTCCACCGGAATCGGCGTTAGCGGATTTTCATTTCGCAGTCTCTGCGCGTCCTGGTGAACGCGTTCGATCAGCTGCCGATTGGTCGGTCCCAGATTCGAGCCGCCGGAGTTCAATCCGTCATATGCAGACCGGGATGGCCGGGAGTAAAAATATCCGGGCGAGGAAAAGGCCTGACCGATCAGCTTCGAGCCAATGACCACGCCGTGTCTCTGGATCAGTTCTCCATCAGCTTGCGTCGGAAAAAACACCTGCGCAACAGCCGTGACCACAAACGGATAAACGACGCCGAAGAGCACAGTCGTGACGATGGTCATCCAAAACGCGATTTTGAATTGCTGCTTCATCATTTTTCCTCTAAGCCCAGTGCAAAAATCGAATCAAAATGTCCAGCAGCTTAATCCCAATGAACGGCGCAATAATTCCGCCCAGCCCGTAAATCAACAAGTTGCGCCGCAGCAGAGCAGCCGCCCCAAGCGGACGATAGCGGACACCGCGCAGCGCGAGCGGGATCAGCGCGACGATAATCAGCGCGTTGAAAATCACCGCAGAGAGAATCGCAGACTGCGGCGTAGCCAGGTGCATGATGTTGAGCACGCCAAGTTGCGGAAACGCTCCCGCGAACATCGCAGGAATAATCGCGAAATATTTGGCGACGTCATTCGCAACGGAAAACGTAGTCAGCGCGCCGCGCGTAATCAGCAATTGCTTCCCTATTTCAACGATCTCGATCAGCTTCGTGGGATTCGAATCCAAATCCACCATGTTTCCAGCCTCTTTAGCCGCTTGTGTGCCAGTATTCATGGCGACGCCAACATCGGCCTGAGCCAGCGCCGGTGCATCGTTGGTGCCGTCGCCCGTCATAGCTACCAGCCGCCCGCTCGACTGTTCGCGTCGGATCAGCGCCATTTTGTCTTCCGGCTTGGCCTGGGCGAGAAAATCGTCCACGCCAGCCTGTCGCGCGATTGCGGCGGCGGTCAGCGGATTATCCCCGGTAATCATCATCGTGCGGATGCCCATGGCCCGAAGATGGTCGAAACGCTCGCGCATTCCTCCTTTCACGATGTCGGTCAGTGCGATGACGCCGAGCACACGCCGGTTCTCTGCCACGAGCAGCGGCGTTCCCCCCGAATTGGCAATCTCTTCAACCTGCTTCTGGACTTCAGCGGGCACGCGATTGCCGTGCTCCGCGGCGTACCGCGCAATAGCTTCGGGCGCGCCCTTTCGGATTTGGCGACCGCCAAGGTCCAGGTCCACGCCGGACATTCGCGTTTGCGCCGAGAAAGGAATGAAAGTCGTCTCATGCGGGGATAAATCGCGTCCGCGCAGTCCGTACTTGTCCTTCGCCAGCACCACAATGGAGCGGCCCTCCGGAGTTTCATCGGCGAGCGAGGAAAGCTGCGCTGCATTCGCCAGATCGCGCTCCGCCACGTTTGGCGCGGGAATAAACTGGGTTGCTGCGCGATTGCCCAGCGTAATTGTTCCGGTTTTGTCCAGCAGCAGAATATCCACGTCGCCGGAAGCCTCAACGGCGCGGCCGGACATGGCAATGACGTTGCGCTGGATCAAACGGTCCATGCCGGCAATCCCAATGGCTGACAGCAGGCCGCCAATCGTTGTGGGAATCAGGCACACGAGAAGTGACACCAGGACGAAAATATTCTGCGGTGCGTGCGAGTA
>DASYYQ010000045.1:0-16551 GCA_035933545.1 Candidatus Acidiferrales bacterium
ATCGGGTATCGCAATCAATTAGCGTTCCGCGCCTTCGCCATACTGGAAGGCGCATTTTGTTTTCATGGGAACCGTTTTTGGTTTAGGATGCCGCCTGCGATTGCTTTTCTTTCGCTGCGGAGGCGCAAATTGCATATGCGAATGTCCAGAATTTCTTCAGCCGCATTTCTCTGCTTGGTTTTTTCGATTCCTTGCATCGCTCAGCAAACTGGCCTGGCCCCGGTCCCGCCAATGGGCTGGAACAGTTGGAACCATTTCGCCGGCCGCATCGACGATCAGATTGTTCGTCAGCAAGCTGACGCCATGGTTTCCAGCGGAATGAAAGCCGCGGGATATCAGTACATCGTCATAGATGACACGTGGGCCGGCCAGCGCGACGCGCAGGGCTTCATTCATCCCAACGATAAATTCCCCGATATGAAAGCGCTCGCCGATTACGTTCATAGCAAGGGCCTCAAGCTTGGAATTTATTCCTCGCCGGCCGCGAAAACCTGCGCTGGCTATGAAGGCAGCCGCGGCCACGAAGACCAGGACGCGCAGACTTATGCGAGCTGGGGCATCGATTATTTGAAATATGACTGGTGCCAGTCTGGCGGGACCGTCGAGCAGATGAAGGCCGCCTACACCAAAATGCACGAGGCGCTGCTCAAAACGGGCCGGCCGATTGTTTTCAGCCTCTGCCAATATGGATGGCATAAAGTTTGGGAATGGGGCGCCTCTGTCGGCGGCAATCTTTGGAGGACGACCGGCGATATTCGAGACAATTATTTCGCCATGGCGGCAATCGGGTTTGACCAGAATGGCCTTGAAAAGTTTGCCGGACCGGGTCACTGGAACGATCCGGACATGCTCGAAGTGGGCAACGGCGGCATGTCCGAAGACGAATACCGCACTCACATGAGTTTATGGGCTATTCTCGCTGCGCCGCTGATGGCCGGTAACGACTTGTCGCAAATGACTCCCTACACGGTCCAGCTGCTCACGAATCCCGAAGTCATCGCTGTTGACCAGGATCCTCTGGGTGCGCAGGGCTACCGCGTCACGCAGGAAGGCCCCTTCGAGGTTTGGATGAAGCCCATGGCCGATGGCAGCAAAGTCGTGGGTTTGTTCAACCGGCAATACACCACTGAACAGATGGCCGTGAGCTTTCCGCAGATCGGCGTCAGCGGTCAGGCCACGGTGCGCGATTTGTGGCTGCATAAAGACCTCGGCACGTTTAGCAACTCCTACAGCGCATATGTTCCCCGCCACGGCGTGGTGCTCGTGAGGATAAAGGCAAAATAGCACACCAACTATGAAATAGGATCTATCGGGGGCCCCTTCTTGGCGCGAGCGGTGCCGCGTCATCCCACTTCTGCGCCGCTAAACCCGAAAGTCAACCAAAAGCGGGCTAGATACCCTCCTGAGCAATTTCGTCGGAACCGTACAGGAATTACCGGCATATTTCTCGGGGCTTTCCTGTATGTCCTTTCGTCAGGTTTCATAATACAACGTGTAAGGTTAGGTATCGCTATCTCTAGGACGTTTTTGGCCTTTCTAGATATCCCTTCTGAACTCGAGGCGACATGGAACGTGCGCGCATTTTGATTGTGGATGACCATGAAATTTTTCGGCGCGGCTTGCGCTCCCTTCTGGAATCTCGTCCAGAATTTGAGATATTGGGCGAAGCGGCGGACGGCCTGCAGGCGGTCGAGAAAGCCAAAGAACTTCAGCCCGACATCATCATAATGGACGTCAGCATGCCGCAGCTCGACGGCCTGCAGGCTACCCGCCTCATTCGCAAAAAGCTTCCCAAGACGAAAATCTTGATCCTCAGCCAGCACGATACATCGCACATGCTGGCCGCTGCATCTGAAGCGGGAGCCAACGGTTACGTCACCAAATCCCAAGTTTCGCGTTGCCTGCTGTCAGCGCTCGATGCCGTAGCTCATGGACGGTCTTTTAGTTGGAATGGCCAGGGAACCGAGGCACCGGCAACGCAACCCACAGGAAGCAGCGCAGACTGATCGATAGAAACGGCCAGTTTTTTGGAGATAAGCATGAGCAGAGCGGAAGGCGTCAGCGGCGTTAAAACCACCCCGCAAGCCCCAAATCAGTCCAAATCAAACGGTCACGATAGAGTATCGGGCGATTTGTCCCTGATTCTCGCTGGTTTGCAAGCCATGCGCGACGGTGACTTTTCCGTGCGCCTTCCCGGAGATTGGACCGGCTTATCCGGCAAAATCGCGGATACCTTCAACGAAATCGTGGCCGCCAATCAGCAAATGGCGCACGAGCTGAAGCGCGTCGGCCACACCGTCGGCAAAGAAGGGCGAACTCGTGAGCACGCAAAATTCCGCGAGTCCCGCGGCGCCTGGGGTGAAATGGAGGTTTCCGTAAACACTCTGGTCGAAGACTTGGTTCGACCGACCACGGAAGTGACCCGCGCTATTGCCGCCGTCGCCCAGGGAAATTTGACGCAAACCGTCCGCATGGACGTGGACGGCCGTCCGCTTGAAGGCGAATTCCTGCGCTCTGCCAGCATCGTCAATACCATGATTCAGCAGCTCAGCGTATTCACCGCGGAAGTCACGCGCGTGGCTCGCGAAGTCGGCACCGACGGCAAACTCGGCGGTCAGGCGCAAGTTCCCGACGTCGCCGGAACGTGGAAAGACCTCACCGATTCAGTGAACTCCATGGCCAGCAACTTGACTGGCCAGGTGCGTAACATCGCCGAAGTGGCCACCGCCATCGCTACCGGCGACCTCTCCAAGAAGATCACCGTGGACGTGCGCGGCGAAATCCTTCAGCTCAAAGAAGCCATCAATACCATGGTGGATCAGTTGCGCTCGTTCGCTTCTGAAGTCACCCGCGTGGCCCGCGAGGTGGGCACCGACGGTAAACTCGGCGGCCAGGCTGTCGTGCCCGGCGTGGCTGGCACGTGGAAGGACTTGACCGATTCGGTGAACGCCATGGCCGGCAATCTCACGGCTCAAGTCCGCAACATCGCCGAAGTAACCACCGCCGTTGCGCGCGGCGACCTCTCGCGCAAGATCACCGTGGACGTGAAGGGCGAAATTCTCGAATTGAAAGACACCATCAACACCATGGTGGACCAGCTCAACGCCTTCGCCGGCGAAGTCACCCGTGTGGCCCGCGAGGTGGGCACCGAAGGCAAACTCGGCGGCCAGGCGCAAGTGCCCGGCGTCGGAGGCACGTGGAAGGACCTCACCGACAACGTCAACTTCATGGCCAGCAACCTGACTGGCCAGGTGCGCAACATCGCCGAAGTCGCCACCGCAATTGCCGGCGGCGACCTCTCGCGCAAAATCACCGTGGACGTCCGCGGTGAAATTCTGCAGCTCAAAGAAACGCTCAACACCATGGTGGATCAGCTCAACCGTTTCGCCGGCGAAGTCACCCGCGTGGCCCGCGAAGTCGGTTCCGAGGGACGCCTCGGCGGTCAGGCCAATGTTCCTGGCGTCGCGGGCACCTGGAAAGACTTGACTGACTCGGTGAACTCTATGGCCGGCAACCTCACCGGCCAGGTGCGCAACATCGCCGAAGTAACCACGGCCGTCGCGCGCGGCGACCTCTCGCGCAAAATCACCGTAGACGTCAAAGGTGAAATTCTCGAACTGAAAGACACCATCAACACCATGGTGGACCAGCTCAACGCCTTCGCCGGCGAGGTCACCCGCGTAGCCCGCGAAGTCGGCACTGAAGGCAAGCTGGGCGGACAGGCGCAAGTATCCGGCGTTGCTGGTACCTGGAAAGATTTGACGGACAGCGTGAACTTCATGGCCAGCAACCTGACTGGCCAGGTGCGCAACATCGCCGAAGTCGCCACCGCCGTCGCGCGCGGCGATTTGTCCCGCAAAATCACCGTGGATGTGCGCGGCGAAATTTTGCTGCTGAAGGAAACCATCAACACCATGGTGGATCAGTTGCGCTCGTTCGCTTCTGAGGTCACCCGCGTGGCGCGCGAGGTCGGCACCGACGGCAAACTCGGCGGACAAGCGCAAGTGCCGGGCGTCGGCGGCACGTGGAAAGACCTCACCGATTCGGTGAACTCCATGGCCAGCAACTTGACGGCTCAAGTCCGTAACATCGCTGAAGTTTCCACGGCCATCGCCAGCGGCGACCTCTCCAAGAAAATCACCGTAGACGTCCGCGGCGAAATTTTGCTGCTAAAAGAAACCATCAACACCATGGTGGATCAGTTGCGTTCGTTCGCCGCTGAAGTCACCCGTGTGGCCCGCGAAGTCGGCTCCGAAGGCCGTCTTGGCGGTCAGGCCGATGTGCCCGGCGTGGCCGGCACGTGGAAAGATTTGACCGACTCGGTGAACTCCATGGCTGGCAACCTCACCGGCCAGGTCCGCAACATCGCCGAAGTGACCACTGCCGTCGCGCGCGGCGATTTGTCCCGCAAAATCACCGTGGACGTGAAGGGCGAAATCCTCGAGCTGAAGAACACCATCAACACCATGGTGGACCAGCTCAACGCCTTCGCCGCTGAAGTCACCCGCGTGGCCCGCGAAGTCGGCACCGAAGGCAAACTTGGCGGACAGGCCGCCGTTCCCGGCGTTGCCGGCACGTGGAAGGACCTCACCGATAACGTCAACGTCATGGCCGCAAACCTCACCGAGCAGGTTCGCGGAATCGTGAAAGTCGTCACTGCCGTGGCTAACGGCGAACTCACTCAGGAACTCACCGTAAACGCAAAAGGTGAAGTCGCGGCCCTTGCGGAAACCATTAACGACATGACCGGCACGCTTGCCACGTTTGCCGATCAGGTCACCACGGTCGCCCGTGAAGTCGGCGTGGAAGGCCGTCTCGGCGGCCAGGCCAACGTTCCGGGCGCTGCCGGCACGTGGAAGGACCTCACCGGTAACGTCAACTTGCTCGCTGACAACCTCACCAACCAGGTGCGCGCCATCGCCGAAGTAGCCACCGCCGTGACCAAGGGCGACCTGACCCGTTCCATTCAAGTCGAGGCGCGCGGCGAAGTCGCCGAACTCAAAGACAACATCAACACCATGATCGACAATCTGCGCCTCACCACCGACCGCAATACCGAGCAGGACTGGCTCAAGACCAACCTCGCTCGCTTCACCGGCATGCTGCAGGGCCAGCGTGATCTTGCCACTGTCGGTCGCCTGTTGCTTTCCGAGCTTGCGCCTCTGGTGAACGCGCAGCAGGGCGTCATCTACCGCATGGAATCCGACGACTCGAAGCAGATGGTTTTACTCTCGTCCTTTGCGGACAATGGGGAAGACGGGCACCGCAAATATCTGCACCTCGGCGAGAGTCTTGTCGGTCAATGCGCGCTCGAAAAGCGCCGCTTGTTAATCACCGATCTGCCGCTGAACACCGTTCCCATCCGCTCTGGCCTATTCGAAGCGGTGCCGCGCAATATCATCGTGCTGCCCGTGCTTTTTGAAGGCCGCGTAAAAGCAGTCATCGAGCTGGCCTCCTTGGGCGCTTTCACTGCGTCGCACCTCGCGTTCCTCGAACAGCTCACTGCCAGCATTGGCATCGTGCTCAACAGCATTGAAGCCACCATGCAGACCGAAAGCTTGCTGCAGCAATCTCAGCAGCTCGCTGCCGAGCTTCAGACCCAGCAAAAAGAATTGCAGCAGACCAACGAGCAGCTTGGATTGAAGGCCCAGCAGCTCGCCGAGCAGAACGCCGAAGTCGAGCGCAAGAATCAGGAAATCGAGCAGGCTCGCGGCGCTCTCGAAGAGAAGGCCAAAGAGCTCGCGCTAACTTCCAAATACAAATCCGAATTCCTCGCCAACATGTCCCACGAATTGCGCACGCCTCTCAACAGCATTCTTGTGCTGGGGCAGCAACTCAGCGAAAACGCTGACGGCAATTTGAGCGCGCGTCAGGTTGAATTTGCCCGCACGATTCACGCTGCCGGAACCGATTTGCTCAATTTGATTACCGACATTCTTGACCTCTCCAAAATTGAGTCCGGCACGGTTTCCGTGGAGGCCGAAGAGGTTTTCTTCGGCAGTTTGCTCGAGATGGTCGCGCGTCCCTTCCGCCACGAAGCGGAAAACAAAAAACTCGCTTTCGAAGTGCAAACCGGTCCCCGCCTCGGCCGCAGCATGGTCACCGATTCCAAGCGCGTTCAGCAAGTGCTGAAGAACCTGCTCTCCAACGCTTTCAAGTTCACCGAGCAGGGAACTGTGCGCCTCAGAGTTTCCCTCGCGGAAAATGGCTGGAGCGAAGATCACCCTATTCTCAAAGGAGCGTCTTCCGTCATTGCCTTTGAAGTTTCCGATACGGGCATCGGCATTCCTGCGGACAAGCAGCGCATCATCTTTGAAGCTTTCCAGCAGGCGGATGCGGGCACCAGCCGCAAGTATGGCGGCACGGGTCTGGGCCTGGCCATCAGCCGCGAACTCGCCGGCCTGCTCGGAGGCGAAATCCAGCTGCGCAGCACTCCTGGAAAAGGCAGCACCTTCACCTTGTATCTGCCGCAGTCCTATGCCGGTCCATCCGCTGTTACCACTCGCGATGGCAGGGAACTCGACATTATGTCGGCGAAGATCTCTGCCGCGGCTGTCGCGGAAGCGCAGGTCGAGCAGGTACCTGACGATCGCGAAAGCCTTCTTCCTGAGGATTCCATCCTCCTCATTGTCGAAGATGATGCGCATTACGCGCGCGTCCTTCGCGACCTCGCTCACGACAAAGGCTTCAAAGTTCTCATCGCCACTCGCGGCTCTCAGGCTCTTTCGCTCGCCCGCGAATATCATCCCACTGCCGTTTCCCTGGATGTGTTCCTCCCGGACATGCTCGGCTGGACTGTCCTGAATCACTTGAAGCAAGATCCCGCGACTCGCCACATTCCCGTGCAAATGCTCACTCTCGATGAAGACCGCCAGCACGGCTTGGCCCGCGGCGCCTTTTCCTTTGTCACCAAGCCAGCGACCACCGGCGGCCTCGAGTCCGCCCTCGATCGCATTAAGGAATACTCATTGCAGCGCCGCAAGCGCCTGCTGGTTGTCGAAGACAATCCCGCCGAGCAACTCAGCATTCAGGAGCTTCTCGGTTACGACGACATTGATGTCACTGTTGTTTCCAGCGGCTCAGAGGCGCTGGACTCCGTCAAGGAGCAATCCTTCGACTGCGTAGTCCTCGATCTTCGTTTGCCAGACATGTCCGGCTTCGACGTGCTCGAATCCTTCCGCGACAATTCGTCTCTGTCCGAATTGCCCGTCGTCGTCTTCACTGGCAAAGAACTATCGCCCGAGGAGGACATGCGCTTGCATACTCTGGCGCGCAGCGTGGTAGTGAAGGGCGTCGAGTCTCCCGAGCGCCTTCTCGATGAAACTGCGCTTTTCCTCCACCGCGTGGTCACGGATTTGCCCCGCGAAAAGCAGCGCATGCTCGATCGCCTGCACCGCTCCGACGAGGCGCTGGTCGGCAAGAAAGTGCTCATTGTGGATGACGACGTCCGCAACATTTTTGCGCTCAGCAGCGTTCTCGAGCGCCGTGGTATGACCGTTCTCACCGCCGGAACCGGCCGTGAAGCTATCGCCACACTTGAATCCACGCCTGACTTGGCAATCGTCTTGATGGATATTATGATGCCCGAGAAGGACGGATATCAGACGATGCAAGTCATTCGTCAGAATCCTGCATTCCATCGGCTCCCCATCGTTGCTTTGACCGCCAAAGCGATGAAGGGAGACAGGGAGAAGTGCCTGGAAGCCGGCGCGTCCGAATATCTGGCCAAGCCGGTGAACACCGAGCAACTGCTCTCGGCTTTGCGTATGTGGCTGCACCGTTAAAGTGCGCGAGATAAATGCCTGAAAAAATGTCTCAAAAGATGCCCGAAAAAACGGCCCAAAGAATGAATGACCCGGAAAAGGTCAATATCCTGATGGTGGACGACCAGCCCGCCAAGCTCCTCAGCTATGAAGCCATTCTTTCCGAGTTGGGCGAGAATCTCATCAAGGCAAATTCAGGCAAAGAAGCTCTCGAGCAGTTGCTGAAACACGACATTGCCGTCGTTCTTCTGGACGTCAGCATGCCCGAACTCGACGGTTTCGAGCTCGCGGATATGATCCGCCAGCATCCGCGTTTTCAAAAATTGGCGATTCTTTTTATCTCCGCGGTGCATTTGACCGAACTCGACCGTCTCAAAGGCTACCAGCGCGGCGCTTTCGATTATATTTCCGTGCCGGTGAATCCCGAGCTTCTCCGCGCCAAAGTCAGCATTTTTGCGGAATTGCACCGCAATGCGCGCCAGCTTGAAGTGCTCAACGCCGAACTGCGCCGCCTATCCAATAGCCTCATTGCCGCTCAAGATGAGGAACGCCGCCATATCGCCCGCGAATTGCACGACGGCCTTGGCCAAGATTTGGCTGCTGCAAAAATGATCCTCGAAGGAATCGATCCCAAGTCCGCTTCAACCCAGGCCAGCGGACAGGTAGCCGCAGAGGCGTCTCTGATCATCGATCACGCCATCCAGCAGCTTCGCAGCATGTCCCATCTGCTTCATCCGCCTCTGCTCGATGAAGTCGGCCTGCAATCTGCGCTTCAGTGGTACCTCGAGGGCCTCACCAAGCGCAGCGGCATCTCCATAACGTTGGAAGTTCAGCCACAGCCATTTATGCGTCTTTCCCCAGATATCGAAAAGACCGTCTTTCGCGTGATCCAGGAAGCTCTCACCAATGTGTATCGTCATTCCAAGGCGCTCAACGCCTGGGTCAGTCTCGCCCAACAGGGCGGCCGCGTTATTGCCACCGTCCGCGACGACGGCCAGGGTATTTCAGAACGCGTGGCCGACCTCGATACCCTTAGCATTGGCGTCGGCATCTCAGGAATGCGCCAGCGCGTCAAGGAAATGGCCGGCGAGTTGACTCTCAGCAATGCTTCTCCGGGCACCATAGTCCGAATTAGCCTGCCGGCCCGCTCTGTTGCGGCGGAAGATCAGGCTGTCTCTCTTCCGTCGCGCGCCTGAAAATCCTCCGGCTCAATACCGCAGGTCGCCTTTTATTCCCATCCCGGCCGCGAATGGTGGAACATCGAGCGCAAGTCAAATCCCACTGTGAGCGTCGCCGCATCATCGTTGAATTCGATGCTGTGGACGTAGCCCGCCTCGAAGTACAAGAAGCGCGCCGGCACTATGCGCAACCACGCTGAGTATCCATGATCATTCGTCGCCTGACTGAGCGCATTCGCCGCCGTCGGAAACAGGAACGTGTTGGTCACTGCGGTCCCATTGATGAACGCCTTCTGCGTTCCCGACGGAATCACTTCGTAGAACGATCCGCCGACGCCGAGGCCGCGATACAGCCTGAAATCCATTCCCGCCTCGCCGTCCGCCACGAATCCCACCGTCCGGAAATACTGAACCAACCGGTACGGCTGCGACAACAACTGCGTGTTCATGATGCCATTCGCGATTCCCGCATTCACGAATGGCGTCACTGGCCCGATTGGCTTGTCAAAGTGATTGAACCAATCCACGCCTAAGTTGCTTCCGTCGAATGAGCCTGTCTCATAGTAGGGAACCGAAACGGTCACCGCAGTGTCGTAGTTCAGAACAGGATTGTTGAAAGATAACCGCAAGTCCCAATAAGGGTCGCCCAAGTTTTGCTGCCAGCCCCGAGGCTGCCCTTGCATCGGTGGAGTCAAATGATTGAAGTACACCGGGATGCCCACATCCGTGCCGATATACTTGTTGAAGTCGTATCCGATGTCGCTGTCGAGAACCAGGAACTGCCCCTGGCTGCTCACGCTTCCTCGGAATTCCTCGTAAATATCGAATCCTTTTTGTGGCTCGTATGGCGTTTGCTCCTGAGCTAGAGTGGCCGTCGCGCTCGCCATTAGTCCCATGATCATGGCTGCCCCAATGAGCAACCAGCTGCAGAGTTGTGTTTGAGTTTTCGATTTCACGGCGTCTTCTCCCGTCTTGCTTTTCGATTGAGCTGGCTCCGATATTTGTTCAGAACTCTGGGCGGCAACCCGATTGCGAAGAACGAATGGTGTGAAGAATTGCGGAAGGCCTTTTCAAGCCTTCCGCTTCTCCTGTCAGTCCGCGTCTCCTCGAATCAGCCTCAGTGAAGATGGACGTTGGCTCGTTGTTCCACTTTCGACTTCTCGTGCATCTGGTGGTTCTTATAGTCCTCGTGGAACTTCGTCTGCTCCTGCATCAGACCAGATGGATTCATCTTGGCCCGCTGATCCAAGTCAGGATGCTTTTCCATCAGTTCCTTCAGGTCTTTGTGTTTATGGAGGTATTTCTCGTCCTTCACGCGATCGGGATCCTTCTGCAGATCCTTGGCCACGTCTCGATGCTTGGTCAAGTACACGTCAAAGTCCCGGTCAGTGTCGAATCGCTTCTCGCGATCCATGAACGCACGAGGATTGTCCTCAAATTGGTCGTTGACCCCTGGATTCTTCTCAAGGAAGCTCTTCAAGTCCTTGTGATGATTCAGGTAGTCGTTGTCCTTCACGCGATCCGGATTTTCATCGAGGTCCTTGGCAAGTTTCTTATGATTGTCTAGGAACTCGTCCATCTCCGAATCCGCTTCGAACGTGCTCTCCGCTCCCATGAATGCGCTCGGATTCGTCGTGAACTCCTCGCGCACTTGTGGATGTTTTTTGAAGAACGATTCCAGGTCCTTGTGGTGCGACAGATAATCGCTGTCATTCACGCGCGCCGGATAAGCCTGCAAATCCTTAGCCTCGCTGGAATGCTTGTCTAAATAAGCGTCCATCGTGGCCACGTCTTGCTGGTTCATGTTTCGGCTGCCGTTGTAATACCTGGCCTCGCCATTTCTGTACTCCGTGTTCTCGTACTGCCCCTCACGCTGCATGAAGAGCGACGGATTCTCCGTGAACTCTTCGCGCACTTGAGCATGGCTGCTCAGGAACGCCCGCAACGCCGGATGTTTGCTCAGGTAGCTGACGTTATTGATGAGCGAAGGATTGGCTTGCAGTTGCTTCTCGACATCCTGGTGCGAATCGAGGAACTGGTCCATGCTGGTTACCTCGCCCCGCGTCAGGTCAGGATTCGTATTTCGGTTCTCCGCATTGCGATTCGGATTCGTCCGGTTCACGCCGTTATCCGTGCGTTGATCCGCCGTGCTCCCTTCATAACGCCCTTCCTCGTACAGGAAATGCGAAGGGTTATCTTGGAACGCTGCCTTAACCTGCGGATGGTCCTTCAGGAAATCGGCGAACTGCGGATTGTTTTTCAGGAATTGCTGATTGTTGACAAGAGATGGATTCGCGGTGATTTGCTGCTCAATGCTTTGGTGCGAATCGAAGAATTGGTCCAGACTGGCTCGGTCTTGCTGGGTTACCTGGGGATAGCCATTCGGGCCAACGTCACCGGCGCGCTCCACTGGGTTTGTCTCAAGGCGTCGTTCCCGATTCATGAATTGGTTCGGATTCTCGGCGAACTCCGCCTGCACCTGCGAATGATTGTTCAAATACTCCTGCAGTTGCGGATGGTTTCGCAGGAAATCCTGATTGGTGATGAGCGAAGGATTCGCCTGCAGTTGCTTTTCGATATCCTGGTGTGCATCGAGGAAGCGATCCATGCTGGCCACGTCGCCCTGTGTCAAATCCGGATTTCCATTGCGATTCTGGTCCTGGTTTGCGCCACTCCGGTCTTGATCCTGGTTTGCGTTCGGTCGGCTATTGTTGTTGTCCGCGCGCTGATCCGCCGGACTTCCTTCATAACCGTTTGTCCGCTGCATGAAATTCTGCGGATTCTCCGCAAACTCTGTGGCCACCTGAGGATGCTGGTTCAGATAGCTCTGAAGTTGTGGGTGGGCTCGGAGGAAGTCCTGATTCTTGATCAGCGAAGGATTGGCTTTGAGTTGCGCTTCGATGCTCTGATGCGAATCGAGGAACTGGTCCATGCTCGTCACTTCGCTCCGCGTCAAATCCGGATTGCCGTTCCGATCCCTGTCCGGATTCGTATTGCGGTTCACCCCGTTGTCCGCCCCACGGTCTCTCTCGGTCGTCTCATACGCCCGGATTCCCGTCATAAATTTTGTAGGATTGGCGGAAATATCCTGTTGTATCTGCGCATGAGCGCTCAAGAACGCCTTCAGTTGCGCATGCTCGCTCAAGTACGTTGAGTCGCTGATCAGCGTCGGATTGGCGCGCAGAGTCTTTGCGATTTCCGGATGGGCATCGAGAAATTCATCAAACGTCGCCAAGTCCGCGCGGTTAAACTCCTGCGCTTGGACCTGATCTTGGTCCTGGTTATTGTTGTTATTGTTTTGCTGCGCCCATGCGCCGCTCGGAGCACAGCTCAATGCCAACAAAGCGCCGCTCGTAAAAGCTAAGCGGTACAAATGCCTAGCGTAAATTCGCATCGTTAACCTCCCAAAACACTAAGTTTGCTGGGGTTATTGGGGCGGGCGGGGCTGGAATGGCAGGCTAGATATCACAAACGAGGATGTTTACCGTCCGCCAAATCATCATTCAAACATCTGCTTCCGCTAATCATGACCAATCCATCCTGCAGAATCGATGCCAAATTGCTAATTCCAATGGTCACATTTACATAGAATTTGTCTATCGGGAGAATAAGCGACCCCCTATCCGGCGTACTTTTTTCCGCTTCCGTGAATTCCCGCTGTAGGTGATTCTTCCCTCGTCCTATTACTCTTCTTGCTCTCCCTCCAGCCTTTTGAACGTTCGCTCAGCCGGGGCCTCATCCTTGAGCGCCATTTGCGAAGGATGGGGGTGTCTCTCTTACGATTGTCATTCTTTTGCAAGGCTGGTCGAATTTGCCTGTTTACCTGCCCGTTTTGCCTTCGTCGCAGGCCTTTCGTTGACGACCCTCGCGCGCCTCTGCTACCTTGCATGTTCATATTTCGCACCTGCAAGCGGAATGGAAGGCCGCAATCCTGAGACGCTATGACAAGGCTGGCTTTAACAACTGATCCATCTGAAATCGTATCCTCCGCGGCCTGGCTCGCCATAATTTTCACTATTGCAACGCTCTCGCTGCTTGCCAGCCTCCACATACTGAGCCCGGAGTTCAATCCGTCATGGCGTATGGTCAGCGAATATGCCTTCGGCCACTACGCTTGGGTTTTGTCGCTGATGTTTTTGTCTTGGGGAATCAGTTCCTGGGCCTTGGCCTTCGCGATTCGCTCGCAAGTCAAAACTGCCGGCGGCAAAGTCGGGTTGATTTTTTTAATCGTCGCGGGCGTCGGCGAAGCTATGGCCTCGGTGTTCGATGTCACCCATCCGCTGGGCCACGGCATCGCCGGCCTTCTCGGAGTCGGCGGCTTTCCCGTCGCGGCTCTCTTGCTCAGCTCCAGCCTGGGCCGCACCGAAACTTGGCGTAGCGTCAAAAAGACTCTTCTCTGGCTCGCCAATCTCAGTTGGATTAGCGTCGTCCTTCTCGCCGCCACATTAGCGCTTATGACGATGCAAGTCGCCCGCGCGAGCGGCGGCCATCTGCCTCAGCACGCCCCAAAATCCTTGCCTCCCGGAGTATGGCCGCTCGACGGCTGGGCCAATCGCCTCATCGTGCTCTCGAATTGTCTTTGGGTTCTTGTCGCCGCCTGGCACGCCATCAAACTGCGCCGCCACAGCGTTGTAACCGCCGTTCCAGCGGATTGATCCTCGTTCTCGTTCGTTGACGCCCTTCGCCGCTCTCTGTTAACTTTCTAGTGTCCCGCTATTTTAGAAATCGAGGAGGAAGTCCTTATGGCCACCGCAGTCGCGCCCACCGCTTACAAAAATTTCATCGGCGGCGAATGGGTTGATGCTTCCACAGGGAAGGGAATCGAAAATCATAATCCCGCCACCGGCGAACTCGTCGGCATTTTCCCCGCCTCCGCCGAGCCCGACGTCAACCGCGCCGTCGAAGCCGCCAAAAAAGCTTTCGATTCCTGGCGCCTCACTCCCGCGCCCAAGCGCGCCGAAATTCTTTTCCGCGCTGCCGAAATCCTTATCAAACGCAAAGAGGACATCGCCGAAGACATGACCCGCGAAATGGGCAAAGTCCTCGCCGAAACCCGCGGCGATGTTCAGGAAGCCATCGACATGACCTACCTTATGGCCGGCGAAGGCCGCCGCCTCTTCGGACAGACCACTCCCTCCGAGCTTCCCAACAAATTCGCCATGTCCGTCCGCTCGCCCATCGGCGTCTGCGGCCTTATCACTCCCTGGAATTTCCCCATCGCCATCCCGTCATGGAAAATGATGCCGGCGCTCGTCTGCGGCAACACCGTGGTCATCAAGCCCGCGCAAGACACGCCTCTCTCCACTTATTATCTTGTCCAGATTCTCGAAGAGGCCGGCATTCCCGCCGGAGTCGTCAATCTCGTCTCCGGCACCGGCTCGCAGGTCGGCTCGCCGCTCGTCAGCCATCCCGACGTCAAACTCATCAGCTTCACCGGCTCAACCGACACCGGCCGCGTCATCAATCAAGCCTGCGCGCCTTCCTTCAAACACGTCCATCTCGAAATGGGCGGCAAAAACATCATCCTCGTCACGGACGACGCCAACATTGACCTCGCCGTCGACGGCGCCATTTGGGGCGGATTCGGCACCTCGGGACAGCGCTGCACCGCCGCCAGCCGCGTCGCCGTTCACAACCACGTTTACAAGGAATTCACCGAGAAATTCGTGGCCCGCGCCAAAAAGCTCCGCGTCGGCGACGGCCTCGATGCAGACGTCGACATGGGCCCCGTCGTCAACGAATCGCAGCTCAAAACCGTCATGAAGTACGTCGAAATCGGCAAGCAGGAAGGCGCAAGACTCGCCGCCGGCGGCCATCGCCTCGACTCCGGCAAACTGGCCAAAGGCTGGTTCCACGAACCCACCATCTTCCTCGACTGCAATCCGCAAATGCGCATCTGTCAGGAAGAAATTTTCGGCCCCGTCGTCTCCGTCATACCCTTCGGCAATCTCGACGAAGCCATCTCCATCGCCAACGGCGTGAAGTACGGTCTCTCCTCTTCCATTTACACGCGCAACGTCAACCACGCCTTCCGCGCCCAGCGCGATCTCGACACCGGCATCGTTTACGTCAACGCGCCCACCATCGGCGCCGAAACGCATCTGCCCTTCGGCGGCACCAAGCAGACCGGCAACGGCCATCGCGAATCCGGCCTCGCCGCCATTGATTTTTACTCCGAATGGAAAACTGTTTACCTCGACTACTCCGACCGCCTCCAGCGCGCCCAAATCGACAACAACCCAAGTTAAGGGACGGTATGCCCAGGCACGTATTGTGGGCATCCTTTGGCGAGTTCAGCCGCGTTCTTCGAATCCAACTTCCGCAGTACCTCGTAAACCTGAATCACCGATTTTCGATCGCTCTTGAGGCAGTCGGTTAGCCCAAGAACACGCCATGCACCAGCATCCTTTGGGTCTACCTCAGTCGCGTGCTTGAGAGCTTCAACAGCCTGGTTGTACTGACGCATCGTGCCGTATGCAAGGCCCAGGTCGACCCACGCGTTCTGGTCACCCGGCCTGAGTTGGGCGGCTTTCTTATAGGCATCGATCTCGTTATCGCGCTGTTGCAGATCACCATAACAAAACCCGAGTGCCAACCACACACGCTCATCGTTGGGCTTGAGCCGAATCGCCTGCTTATAAGCATCAGCCTCCTTATCGTGCTCTCCCAAACTTGAATATGCGGCACCGAGTCTTGCCCAGGCATTCTCATCATCCGGTTTTAGTTGAGTAGCATGCACATAGGCTTCGACTTCGTTTTCAGGCTGTCGCAGACCGGCATAAGCATCACCAAGCGGCAACCACGCGTCCCTGTCATTCGGCCTCAACTCAGTTGCGTGTTTGTAAGATTCGACAGCCCGTTGATATGCCGCGACCGCTTTGTCACGCTGCCCCAGGTGGTTGTAGGCATCCCCAATGGTCAGCCAGGAGTGCCCGTCGTCTGGCTCCAATTGTATTGCCGTGTTCTCGGCTTTCACCGCATCCTCATATCGACCGAGGCCCAGATACGCCTCGCCGAGCTCGGACCATGCCATCCAATCCTTAGGGTAGTTCTTAACTCGCTCGGAGGCGGTCTGCGCGAGACCCTGCCAGTCCTTCTTGTCTTCGAGTGAGCCGACAAGGCGAAGCCAGCGCAGCTCATCGGCTGTTTGAGGTACCCTCCGCTGACCGCATCCGAGTAGCGTGGCCAAACAGGCCGACAAAAGAGCGAACCCCAGGAGCCTGGCACAGGATCCAACGTGCACGATTGTTGTCTTTCGCCTGCTCGTCACTCGTCACTCGCCACTCGTCACTGTCTTCACCTACACCGCGTCCGTCGCGCTTGGTGGCGGCATGGGCGACGGCGGCGGCTGCGGCGTCACCACTGGGTAATGCGGCGGCTCCGGCGCGCTAACCGCCGTGCGCTCGAAGTGCCGCTGATACCAAATCGTCTCCGCCGCCCGCTGCCACAGCCTCAAGTAGCAATCTTTTCAGCCCCCGCGTCAAACTTTCCACGTCCATTCGCCCGCCCGCAGTAACGGCTCTGCATCTCCACTGGCGCTAATGCCATCGACGTCAATGCGATTCGAGCCGATCATCCAGTCCACATGGATCAAGCTTTCATTCGCTCCT
>DASYYQ010000138.1:0-19122 GCA_035933545.1 Candidatus Acidiferrales bacterium
TAGGCATCAGCCACGACGCCCAAGTGATCGTGCTCAAAGGCTCCTCCTGCGCGAACAGCTTGCAGGCGGGAGACGTCGTGTACTTCAAGAAACTCGGCGTGCTCAACGTCGGTGCGGTCAAAAAATTGAAAAATCCTCCAAACGAGGTCGCCATAGGTGTGAGCTCCGCAGGGCTCACGGATTTCATAAACGACGGGACACTGCAGTTGTTGAAAGAAACGCCACAGACCGCCTCAGAGCCCGGCGGCTCAAACAATCCTGGCAATCGCTGGGCGGATACTGCCGAGCCCTATCACAAGGAGAGTCCGGGAGAACAGCCGTGGAAATACACAACGACCGGCACGTCAAGCAGTTATTCCTTTACGGCGTTCAAAGAAAATGAGGGCCTGTCAGCCAGCGTTAGCGGTAAGGGTACGGTAAACGGCGGCTACAACTTCTTGGTCGTGATCCATCGCGACAAGGTGGAGCAAGCGACTTTTACGATCCCCATGGACGGCACGCTGGATGTGGATTGGATGGTCCAAACCACTGCATCGGGCCAGGGCATTGGGGAATCACGCCTCAGAATGACGCCTTTGTATGCCGGCCTTGTGGACGACAAGGCGGATGACATTCCTTTTCTCTTTCAGATCTACGCCAATCTGATTTTCAAGCCTGGTTTTGGAGAGAAGGCCGCCGCGAAGGGTCACTTCCTGATTACTTACAAGGGAGAGGGAGGTATCGATGGCTCTTCGGCAGTGAACACTTCTCTCGACGCAACTCCGGACATATCGAGTACCACATCATCCGCGAAAGCGCCGCACGGCGTGGTCGTGGCCGTAAACGCCCCGAGATTTGCCATGGCATTCAGCAACACCAGCTTCCTTTGGGCGGTGGCCAACCGGCTTCCCAGCGCGTTGAACATGAAAGGCGCGGACTTCGCGGACAGCCTGGAGGGGCAGTTGGACGTAAACATCGAGCACGACATCGAGTACCCAGATCCGGATGAGTACTTCAAGTTGCCTCTCGCAGCTTACGTCCAGTGGGTCGCATCCGTGGCTTACGCCGGCCAGGGGTTGTTGGGTGCGGGCCTTTTCAGTCCGGTTCCCTGCCAGCAGTATTACCAGAACTATTTAGTTCAAGCAGGCATAGACAAAGACATGCTCGGCTCCATCAGCGGTTCTGTGCCGCCAGAAGACGGAGTCGAGGTCTTCAAGAAGACGGGAGTATCGGCAATCCCGTCCATCCAAGGATGCATGCCGAAGAAGTAACCGCGGGGAGATATGGCGATGAGCATTTCATGCAAGCAATGCGGCGCGGAGCTGGCGGAGGGCAAGGCGTTTTGCACGAAGTGCGGAGCGCGCCGAAGCGAGGCGCAAGCTGCTGCTGGAGCGCGGCGCTTTTGCACCAAGTGCGGCGCGGCGGTTGCGGGAGAAACAAAGTTCTGCACGAAATGCGGCGCATCGACGGCGCTCCCTTCGGCAGCATCTGCGCCAAAAAGCAGTGGCGCGGCGGCCTCGGTGGCAAGTTCGGGCGCGACAACGGGAATCGGTGCACAAGCCGCGGCCCCGGACGCATCCAGAGCAAAATCGCTTGGGCCGCGAGGAATTCCGAAAATTGCGTTCATTGGCGGGGGAGTCGCCGTTTTGGTGCTCATCGTGTTCGTCGTGGCGGGCATGATCAGCGCGGCAAGGCGCGCACGCGAAAAAGCCCAGGAGACCGAGGCCGCGCAGAAGTTCGAAAAGAGCCTCGAGAAACTTGCGTCATCGGCAAAATCTGCGCCACCAAGCGGGAATAACGCGTCCCTGGCCAATGTCGAGAAGAACCTCAATGATCTGGCAAACGCGGCAAATGCCCTCGGGCAGAATGCAGAAAAACAGGGAGGCGCGAGTCCGGGAGGGATGACAGGGCCTGCACCGAGTGCTCCTCCCGCGCCCGGCTCTCCCGCAGCGATTGCCGCTGCTTCGGCGGCTGCGGATGCAGCACTTACTCCTCCACCGATTCCTGGTGCGAATATCCCGATCGTGCCCGTTGCAGCGACCGGGAATCAGGCGCACGACTGGGCTCTCGAGTACGAGCGCACCGTTGGCGGGCCGGAAGCGGACCTCGTTGTGCGAACAGGAGACATCAACAATCTCGGATATGGTTGGCCGCCGGGCTTCGACCCATTCTCTGGGCAGTCGACTCCGATCCACCCGCAGCCGAACATTGACCATATACCGCCCAACGCTCCGCCGGGAACGGACCGAGTCATGATCGGTACCGGCGTCACACCGGTGCACATGAGCATTCGGCATACCGAGGGAAAGCCGGACCAAATCGTGGTCGACGCTGTGACCAATACAACCGGCTCGGACGGATATAGCGGGAATATATACGATTGCTACATGATACGAAACCGGCTGCCGCCAGAAATAGCCTACCATACCATGAGTAGTATCCATCTGCCGCCAGGAGTCTCTGCAGACATTCTTCAGGTGGCGCCCTATGACGCGGCAAAATGCACGCGCGAGCGGCAATTGACGATGCCTACGCCGATTGTCCTGCCCGTAGGGGCCTTGCCGTCGAAGATCAATGCGGTGGTGTTTCAAATCTTTGCGGATGACTTTCAGTCGCCGGTCTATGGCTCGCACTTTCAGGTCAGCATAAACGGTACGCGCATTCCCACCTTCGAGTACGCCATCAATTCGCTCAACCAGTCGGGACCGATCGGCAAACTGGTGACTCTCCGTCTCCTCCCCGAGTATTGGCCCCTGCTGAAGTCGGGTGAGGTGAAATTGCTCTTTGACGACCCGACAACGCACAAGCAAGACGGCTACGCGGTTGATTTCGTCCGCATTCTGGTGAACCCGCGCAATTTCAAATATCAAGTATCGCTCACCGCAACGGTCACAGACGCGAGCACTTTCAAGCCCATCACCGGTGCGACGGTGAGCGCGGGACTCACATCGACCACCACGGACCGTCAGGGAAAATGCGAATTGACTGGGATTCCAGCCGGTCTGGTCGTTGCAACTGCGAATGCTGCCGGATACGACGAAAATTCCGTTCCCGTGGATTTGCAGGCGGGACAGACTGGAAATGCCAACATTCAACTGCGCCCCCATCAGGAAAACGCTGCCGCGCTCGAGCAATCCATCGCGCAGACTGGCTCTGCGACGATCTACGGCATCCACTTCGACACCGGTTCATCGAAGCTGCGCGCCGATAGCCTTCCCGCGCTTCGAGCGATTCTCGCGCTTATAAAGGCCCACGCGGGCTCCAATTGGATCATTTCCGGGCACACTGATAACCAGGGTTCCGACAAACTGAATATCCCGCTTTCGAAAGCGCGCGCCGCGTCCGTCATCACCTGGCTCACGGCGCATGGCGTCGCGGCAAACCGGCTGCAGCCCCAAGGTTTTGGCTCGACGCGTCCGGTCGCGGATAACTCAACCGCAAACGGAAGATTCTTGAATCGCCGCGTCGAAATCGCGCTGGCGAAGTGAGCAGAAAGTCTCGAAGGAGAGGAATTATGAAACTCAGACTTACAGTGATCGTTGCTGTTTTCTTCACCTTTGCGATAGGCAGCGTGCGCACAGCGCTCGCCGCGCCGCCCAAGGATGCGTGTTCGCTGCTCACATCGGCCCAGGTGAGCTCGGTCCTGGGTTTCTCGGCAAAACCAGGGCGCATCATCTCGACTGACACGACGGTCTGTGACTGGCCCGTTGCCAGCCTCTCGAAAATGACCGCAAAAGACACCAAGGAAATAGAGGTCAAGATCCTCGACGCGGATAGTTGGGCGATGATAGCGCCCGCGGCAAGCGGCGCGGCACAGGTGAAAGGAATCGGCGACATCGCTGCTTACTTGGGTCCGCCCACCCTTATGACGCTGTATGTCAAAAAAGGAACTACGGAATTCGACGTGAACGTTCACGGGTTCCCGTTGGATCAGGTCAAAGCAAAAGAAAAGACTCTGGCACAGGACATTCTCGCGAAACTCTAGCGTGCAACGGATAACGGATTTGGAGGAGGGTGACGAAATGAGCTGGAAATTAAAGTTCCCGCTGATTGTTGCGGCATTTCTTACTGCTAGCGCGGCCGCTATTGCAGCCGGCACCGCGAATGATGCCTGTGCGTTGCTCACTCCGGCCGATATCTCAAAGGTGACAGGCTTAAAGGTAGGGAGCGGAGTCGCCGGGAAACCGATTCCGGGAATTCTCGCCAAGTGCACGTGGACCGGACAGGACAATACGAGGGTGATCGTAACTCTAGGGGATGCACGGCATATCGAAATCACGGTCAGAGCGGCAGAGGCTACCGGTGGTCAAAGCGTGCCAGGCCTGGGCACCAAGGCAGTCGGTATGAAGGGAGCCGCTTTCACCGGCGGAGGCTACATTGTCAACGTACTCGACGCGAAGGGTGGTTTCGGCGTGAGCATTCTTGGTCAAAAAGGAACTCGCGATGGTGCGATTGCCCTGGCCAAAATGGTCGAAAGCCACCGGTAACTTGTCCTTTACGCGAAGCTCTAGCTTCTGTGTGCAATCGAGGGCGAATTTGGAGGAGGGTAACGAAATGAATTGGAAGCTCGAGTTGCCACTGATGACCATCGTTTTGATTTTCGCAGCGGGTGGCCTGCGCGCGGGATTTGCCGCGCCACGGACGGATGCCTGCTCGCTGCTCACCCCGGCGCAGGTGAGCGCGGTTCTCGGTGTGGCGGTTGGGTCGGGTGAAAAGATTTCCCCGGGTAGCACGGCGTTGTGCGGGTGGGAAGTTCCGGGCCAGAGTCTGAACCGCAAGCGGGTCGTGCTGAGTATTTACATCCAGATGGGAAGCATGACGCCGGTCCAGCGATTCAACAATGCGAAGACACCCATAAAGGGCGTCACCAAGGTGCCAGTCAGCGGCGTCGGCGATGACGCCATTTTTGCCACGACTCCCGGGCTTGGCACAGGCCTGATTTTCAGGAAAGGGGATGCCGCGTTTGACCTGCGGGTCTACGGCTTCCCGATCAACCAGATCAAAGCGAAGGAGAAAACGCTGGCGGATTGTGTAATCCAAAAGCTCACCAATGGCCGCTTCTCGGGAGGGTGCCCCACATGAGACTGGACTCAGATCGAGGCGAAGATGCCGGCCCTGGGCTCCTTGCAACACTGTGACGCGCCTTGAACACAGAACGGATTTTCAAAATTGAATAGGGAGGCTAACGATATGAATTCGAGGCTCAGATTTTGGTTGGTCACCGCAGCATTTCTAATCTTTGGCGCGAGCAGCGCGCCAATTGCGTACGCTGCGCCGCCGACCGATGCGTGCAAGCTCCTGACCAAGGCGCAAATCAAGAGTGCGACCGGCGCCGCCGTATCGGATGGCTCGCACCCGATGGCGACCTTTAAAAAGATGTGCACATGGAGCGGTTCTGGTAAAGGCGCCGGTAGCATAACTCGAATAACGCTCAACCTTGAGTCCGCGGCTTCGTATCAATCGGCCAAAGCCATGCTGCAAGCGGTGGCCAGCTCGCCACAGGCTGGGATCAACATGACGCCGGCACCCGGCATTGGCGACGATGCCATGTTCTCCAGCATGGGCAGCTACACGAAACTGATCGTCAAGAAGGGCGATGTAGTTTTGCAAATCGTGGTCTACAGCAACGTCCCGATCGAGAAGAAACGCGATATTGAGAAGGCGCTCGCCGCTAGGGCGATCTCAAACCTCTGACGGCTTTGTGTGCCGCGACGAGATTCGTAATGTTTGATACCGAGGAGGATCAAATGAATTCGAGATTCAAGTTTGTCCTGATTGCTGCGGTTTTTGTCGCATCGGCGGGCGCTGCTCGCGTCACTTACGCTGCGCCGCCGACCGATGCGTGTTCGCTTCTCACGCCGGCCCAGGTGAGCGCGGTGTTAGGGTTTTCAGCAAAACCGGGGCATCCCGGCATCCATGAAACCACAACATGTGTATGGCCTCTGGAGAATTTTTCCAAAATGGGGTCAAAGGATACAAAGCTGGTTCAGGTCACCATCCTGAGTTCCCAAGATTGGGCCAAAATAGCGCCCTTAGTACGCGCCTTTGGGGCAGTCAAAGGGGTCGGTGACGCCGCCGTTTACAGCCCTGGGAACTCCCTCCCTATACCGCTTTATGTGAAAAAGGGAAATAGAGAATTCACCGTGTTCATGCTCGGTTTCCCGCCCGAACAGATCAAGGCCAAAGAAAAGACGCTGGCACTGGACGTTCTTAAGAATCTGTGACGCTATCTTGACAGAACTGAGTCGAAGGCAAATTGCGCCAGAAAGGATGCACATATGAATTCGAAACTTAAACTGATAGTAATTACGGCCGGGTTCTTCGTCATAGTGGCTGCCAGATCGCGAAGCGCTTATGGTGCGCCACAAGTGGGCGGCTGTTCGATGCTTACTCCAGCGCAGATCCAGAAGGTTATAGGGCAATCCTTCGGTGCGCCGACCGAGACCAAGGCGCCACCCGCGTTCGCCAAGCAGTCGTGGGGTTCGAACTGCCGCTACGTCTCGCAAACAGGCTCCCATTCGACGTTGACGTTCATTGTCTACGTGGACGGATCGGCGGCAGAGGCGAAACAAACATTCGACAAGCTCGCACCGTGGTACACGCCGAAATCAAAGCCGGCAATTGGCGATTCCGCTTACATCGATAAGGGCGGCGCAATTCATGTGCTGAAGGGCAAGGTTCGTTACTTCATCTTTCTGGATCGCGGGAATGAAAAGCAAGTGAAAGATCTGGCCGCATCCGTCGCAGCGCGAATTTGAAAAAATCTCGAAATGTCGGCTATGAGTAAAATTCGAAAGCCTATGAGGAGGATGAAATGAGAAAAGCAATGGCAGTCGTGGCCATTTCTTTGGGAGCTTCGTTAGCCTTTGCGGCGACAGGCAATCTGAAACCGCTGAAGGTGAAAACTGGTCTGTGGCAAATGACCCAAAAGATCACGTCGTCGGAGAATGTTCCGCCGCAATTTGCGCCGATGATAAAGAACGCCGTGCCCATGAGCTACAAATCGTGTGTAAAGCCCAAGGATTTGATTGTGAATCCTTGGAGTAACGGAACGGACAAAAAAAGGTGCACATGGACTGCGGTGAGTTCCACGGGCACCGACATGGAAGTGCAAGGAACATGCAGTCTGAGCAACAATGAAGGGGGCGCCAGCATGCAAATGCACGGGAAGATCCACGCCCTGGATTCAGAGCACGGCACAGGATCAATGAAAATCTCTGTGGATTTCAACGGTCAAGCTATGAACTACACTGTGGACTATACCGGAAAGTGGCTCGCGGCAACCTGCCCTGCCGACATGAACTGAAGGTGCGGAGCGGCAAATTCGCCGTGATGGTGCGAATTTCGTTCCTGTGCGGCGGCGGCGCTAGCGAGGCTTAAGTTGCGTTCAGCGTGTGTCGCCGCTCGCCGCAAGAAAGTAACGCCATGAACGCGAGAATTGCTCGGCGGCTGCGATCACTTGTCTCGACAGCGGGCGGTCTGGCATTCGTAATGGCCCTGGGATGCAACTCGTTCTCTCCGGGCGCCGCGGAGAAAAGTTCTTCAAACGCGCCAGCCACAACTGTGGCTTCGCTTGCCGCGTCGTCCGGCAGCAACAATCCAGGAATTGACCTGCAATGCGCGGCGAACCATATCCAAAAAGCCCCCGCTCCGTTTCACTGGTCGTTCAAAAAGATTGTCACGCCAGACACCAATGAGGATTGGGAGGCCAACGTGACCGCAGATTCCATCGCCGGCACGCTCATCGACGGTTCCGGCGCGCGGGCAATTCACGGCGTGCGCTCCGACAGCACGGGCTGGAACACCGCCGTGCTGGTCTTAGCCGGCCCCCTTCCGGCCAGCACGTTTGCGCTGGTGGACAACTCATCCGCCACGACCCGCGCGGGCACGGAAAATGTGAACGGCGAAAACACCATTAAATACGCGATAGATACTTCGCAGGACACGCCGGCCGACGCCTCTCTCATCAAAAGCATGCTCGGAGAAAAGGGCTTCGTGAAAGGCGCCGCTTGGGTCACACCGCAAGGATGTCCGGTCAAGTTCGTTTTGGATGTTGAGCAGCATAACAACGATGGCACCGTGCAAAAAGAGCATTACGAAGAGAACGTAACCAGGCCGTAGCTCGTGAATTTGCGGCCAATCGACAGCCGGGGCCTGATGTATGGCGTTTCTATCCGGCAACTCGGATTCATCGCCAAAGCGCTAAATGAAGGGAGAGCATAAATGCTGCCAGAGCAGGAAGCGCAAGCGATTAAAGATTATTTGGCCGCGCAGGCCCCTAAGCGCCCGAAGCCCCGCTTCAGCGGAAAGAAGCAATGGTTCATCGTGTTCCTCCTCCTGATCGTGGTGGGCGCGCTCTACGTTGTCTTGAATCCGTGGGCGTTTTTTATGGGCGGAAATTTTCATCCGCTCGGCTATTGGCAGGGCTATGGCCCGATGCATTCCAAGACAGCAGGAAATTATTTTCTCTATGTGATGATTTATCCCGACATGCGCAGCCATCACACAATCGTGCCCGGCGAGGCCGTCAAGGGCAACGCTCATCTCTGTACGCCGAAGGGCGAGCGCTTCTATCTGAAGCTGGGCGGCGGCATGTTTTGGGGTTACTACGTCAACTCGCTGGGAAAATCGATCAACATTTACATGTACCAATACAGGACTTTCAGCCCGGACGATCGCCCAAGTTTTCAACTGTATGGCCACTGGGGCCAGGGCGAATTGATCGCCGACGATCGCAAAACCATCTCCAAGGCTTTTTTGCCTGACGGCACGCTGCGGCCCAATAATTCGCGTTTCATTCCTGCGGAAGCAGAAGACATTCCAGTCACTCTGCACGAAGGCACATATTCCGAGTTCAAAGCGGCCTGCTCGGCAGCGCACTGAGCCGAACGGAGAACCTTGATGCGAACGACAAAAATTTTGGTCGCGATGCTTGCAGCATTCTTTTTTGCCGGGAGGCCCTCAATGAATCAACGCCAAACCACGGATGACCACGCAAAAGACCGAGTCGCCATCGAGCAGACTCTCGAGCGTTTCCTCGATGCGTGGAACAAACATGACGCCCACGCCTTTGCCATGACTTTCACCGAAGACGCCGACTTCACGAATGTCACAGGAGTCCATGCGCAAGGGCGGGCCAATGTGGAAACTTTTCATGCGCGTGTCTTCGCGACTCTTTTCAAGGACAGCCATCAGACAGCGCAAATCCGCAGCATTCGATTCCTCACTCCGGATTTGGCCTCCGTGGACGTAGATTGGCAAATGACCGGGGCCATACTTCCGAACGG
Organism: Candidatus Acidiferrales bacterium; assembly: GCA_035933545.1. Lineage (GTDB taxonomy): Bacteria > Acidobacteriota > Terriglobia > Acidiferrales > UBA7541 > DAHUXN01. The sequence goes on from DASYYQ010000138.1 coordinate 9,267, forward strand.
GACTCCCATGCCCAATCGCAAAGGCCTGCTAAACTGGCTGATGGCCAAACAGCCCGGTGGCTCCTGGCTGATTGAAATTATGCACAACACCGATTTGACTAACGCTCCAGGAGCTGCGAAATAGCCGTGGCCACCGCCGCTTCCAAAATTCCGTTCGCCGGTCCGCGCGATCGCGAGAGCTTCTTCGAAGCGCAACGACGCAATCGCCGCGCGACCTGGCGCCTTTCCGTCGTCTCAGTGTTGGCTACAGTGGTGATGGGCATTCCGCTCGCGCTGACCATCACGCCGCTGCTTTACGCCGCAGCATTAATCATCGCCGATGTCGTGAGTATTTGGGCGCCGCTTCCGCCGAGTTTTTGGCAGCACGCCAACGGCCTCGCTCGCTACGGAATGGCTGTACTCGACTGGATAACGCAGGGCAAAGCGGCCAATCCTCAGGCGCTGGCACTCGGCGCGGCGGCTCTCCTTCTTCCCGGCGCGATTTTGTCCGTGGGCCTGTGGCTCGGTGTGAATGCCCTCTTCCGCCGAGCGGGCGTGGGCGGCGCTTTGCTCGCATTGAAAGCGCGTGAGCCCAATCCCTCCGACCTCAAAGAATTGCAATTGTCCGACGTAGTGCAGGAAATGGCCATCGCCGCCGGCTTGCCCGCCCCGCGCATCATGTTGATTGACGCGCCCGCCGCAAATGCCGCGGCCATTGGCACCTCGCCGAATGACGCGCGCATTGTGGTTTCGCGTGGACTCCTCGAACAGCTCAATCGCGATGAACTCGAAGGCGCCCTCGCGCACTTGGTCGCCTCCATTGGCAACGGCGACCTGCGCATCGCCTTCCGCGTCACCAGCGTTTTCGAAACTTGCGGCCTGCTCGTCGCCGTCATCAACGCTCCTTTCGGCGCGCGCTCGCGCCGCACGCTCTGGCGCATCCTTCGCTACGGATTGTTCGGTAAAAAAGATTCGGAGGCCAGCTCTCAGGAAGCTGCCGCCGTCGCTGCCCTGCTCACCCATAGCGCCGGACTTGAAACGGATGACATCGACGATGTCTTTGGCGCAAATTCATCCAAGAAATCGATCCTTCGCTCCGTTCGCAATTTCCTGCTGTTTCCCATTTTTTTCACCAACATGGCCATCAAGCTCTCTCTCTGGTTTTTCGGCTTCACCATGCTCGAACCCAGCATGGCCCTGCTGTGGCGCAAGCGTAAATATCTTGCCGATGCTTCCGCGGTGCAACTCACGCGCAATCCCGACGGCCTCGCCGAAGCGTTGCGCAAACTCAACGGCGCGCGCGGCCCCATTCCGGGCGGTTCATGGGCTTCGCATTTGTTCCTGGTCAGCCCGGCGGGAAGCGACCGCATCAACGACCCCAAGGCCAATGCGGCGAACCAGCAGATGCTCGCGCAAATGTGGGCCGCATCTGCGTCCGCCGATGCTGGACAGCCATCTTCACCCGCGCCATCGCCGGCAAACGCGCGCTTGCCATTCGTCACCAGTGAAATTATTGCCACCAGCCAGGCCGCCATCTCGGGCGACCAGAATTCCATTGCTCGAATGAACGCATTTCGTCAGGCCGCCGCCACCGCGCTCGGCCGGCCGGTCGGTGAATTACCGAACCTGACAGACCTCGCTGCCGCGCAGCACGGAGACAAAGCAGCCATGCTTCGCCTCGCGCAATTCACAAAAAAGATGAACGCTGGCGACTCGGATGGCGGCGATGCCAAACCAGACGCGAACGATTCCAGCGACAACTTCGCCGGATTCTTCCCTTCGCTCAAACGCCGCCTCAAGCGCCTCGATCGAATGGGCGCGCACGTCGAACTCGAATCGGATAGCGGAAAGACTTGGATCGTGGTTGCGGTGCTGTCGATATTGCTCGGACCGTTCGCGTTGCTCGCCGCCGCGCTCCTCCTGCTGCTCATCGGAATCATGATGCTCTCAAGCCTGGCGTTTCTCGCGGTCTGGATGGCTTTCATTCACCAATTATTTGTCATGTTTCTGCATCATTAGCGCCACGCATTTTAGAAAGTATGGTGCATTACCATGTCCACATCATCGCTGATTGTCGTCGCCCTGCTCGCCGCCGTGCTGCTCATCTGGTTCATTTCTATTTTCAATTCGCTCGTCGCGCTGCGCGTTCGCGTGCAGAACGCATGGTCAGACATCGACGTGCAACTCAAGCGCCGCCACGACTTAATTCCGAATTTGGTCGGCGCCGTGCAAGGCTACATGGCCCACGAACGTTCCACGCTCGAAGCCGTCACGCAAGCCCGCACGCGAGCCGTCGCCTCAACCGGCGCAAGCGTTGCCGATCGCGCGCAAGCGGAATCCGCATTGACCGGCGCGCTGTCAAATCTATTCGCCGTAGCCGAAAACTACCCCCAATTGCGCGCCGTCGAAAGCATTCAGTTGCTGCAGGAGCAGCTCACTTCCACGGAAAACCGCATCGCCTTTGCCCGCCAGTTCTACAATGACGAAGTGATGAAGTTCAATACCGCGCAGGCCACCTTCCCGCGAAATCTTTTCGCAGGCATGTTCGGTTTTTCACCCGCCACCATGTTCGCCGCCGAAGCCGCCGAGCGCGCCAACGTCAAAGTAGCCATCTGAACGCCGCCTCGAAAGGCGCCTACCCGTCCACAGCCATCCGCGCCACCATTCCGCTGCGTACCTAAAAATGAGGCTTGCACTTTGCCGCCGCAGTAACCTCTAGCATTAAGGAGGCAATTTCATGCACGAGACGCTCACCATTTCCGCTCTTGCCAAACGCTCCGGCGTGCCCTCCAAGACCATCCGCTATTGGGAAAGCCTTGGACTGCTTCCAAGGGCCGCTCGCAGCCACACCGGTTACCGCGTCTTCGATTCCGAGAGCCTCCGCTACGTCGCGTTCATCCGCAAATCCAAAGCCATCGGCCTTACGCTCGCCGAGATGCGTGAGATTTTGCGGCTGGCGCGCGCCGGCCACTGCCCGTGTCCGGATGTGGTCCGCTGGACCGCCGCGCGGGCCCGCTCCATCGAATCGCAGATCCGCGAACTCTCCGCGTTGCTGCGTCGGCTCAAGCATATCCGCCGCCAATGGTCCAGCGACTCTTGCTCGAGCGGCAATTGCGGCCAGGCTTGCTATCTCGTCCAGGAGTTGCCGGAGTGCAAATCGAATGAAGGAGGAAAAAATGGCAAATTTCTCAACCCCGGGTGCTGTCGCGGCAAAAGCTGTTGTCAGCGCATTCCAAGCGCACCAATCGTGCGGATGCCCCGATTGCCCGCCGGGCTGTCCGTACCCTTGCTGCCCGGGCGACTAGCTCAGTCGCGCCGCTCGAGCCGCAACTGAAAACAGCGAATCCGCCGCATTTTACTTTCCGCGGCGGATTCATGTTTTCCCAACTTTCAACTCTAAACTATCAACTCTCGACTGTATTTCTACTTCTTTGCCTGCGCAAAATTCTGATTGATCTGCTCCCAGTTCACCACGTTCCACCACGCCTCGATATACTCCGGACGCCGGTTCTGATATTTCAAATAATACGCGTGTTCCCACACGTCCAGCCCCATCACCGGCTTTTTTCCTTCCATCAGCGGACTATCCTGATTCGCGGTGGACTCAATCGCCAGCTTCCCATTGTTAATCAGCAGCCACGCCCAGCCTGACCCAAACCGCTTCGTCGCCGCCTCGTTGAATTTCGTCTTGAAATCATTGAAACCGCCGAACGCTGACTTGATTGCCTCCGCAATTTCGCCCTTCGCTTCACCGCCTCCGCCTTTTTTCATGCTCGGCCAGAACAGCGAATGGTTCGCGTGCCCGCCGCCGTTGTTGCGCACCGCAGTGCGAATGTTCTCCGGCACTTTATCGATTCCGCGCAGCAGCTCTTCGATCGATAGCCGCTGCAAATCGGCGTGCCCTTCCAGCGCCTTGTTCAAATTGTTGACGTACCCGCCGTGATGTTTGTCGTGGTGAATTTCCATCGTCTTCGCGTCGATATAGGGTTCCAGCGCGTCGAATCCGTAAGGCAATGGTGGCAGCTTGAATCCCGCCGCTTGAGCGGCCGCTTGTGCGTCTGTCATTTTTCCTCCTCAAATTCCTTCCGTACTTCACAATTATACTCCCCGCCCGCCCGTGTAAAGCCGCCAAATTTTTCCGCCCTGTTTTTTTTTGCTGTCATTCCGAGCGAGGATGCGATCAGCAACCGACGAGGAACGTGCTCAGGATACAGAAATCGGGAACTCCAAAATTTACGCTTGACATCGACGGATAATTCACTACCATATGGTTGTGGATAGGTTAGGTACGACATTTGCCGCTCTGTCTGATCCAACCCGCCGGGCGATGATCGAACGGCTCTCCCATGGGCCTGCCTCTGTGCACGGTTTGACGGAACCGTTTGCACTCTCGCAGCAGATGATTTCAAAACATATTGCCTATCTGGTGCGGGCTCGGATTGTGATCAAAACGAAGCGTGGAAGAGAGAGCGTGTGCACGCTTAGGCCAGAGGCGATAAAGACAGTCAGCGACTGGGCGATTAGCTATCGCCGATTCTGGGAGGAGAGTTTCGACAAGTTGGATGCGGTTGTGAATCAAATGAAAAAAACGGAGGCGAGAGATGGCAAAAAACACGGTTAACGAGACAGAGCGGATGGTTGTGACCCGGGTTTTTGACGCCCCACGCGAGTTGGTTTGGAAGGCGTGGACAGACCCGAAGTACGTGATGCAGTGGTGGGGACCGAAGGGCTTTACCGCGCCCGTTTGCAAGATGGATTTTCGCGTGGGAGGAAAACTCCTCTGCTGCATGAAGTCGCCGGATGGGCAGGAGTTCTGGAATGCGGTTGAATACCACGAGATTGTTCCGTACGAGAAGATCGTTTCCTTGATGTACTTTTCCGATTCCAAGGGAAACAAGATCGACCCTGCGCAATTAGGAATAGAACATGAGGCGATCGAGGGTGCGTACGACGTGGCCCTCTTTGAGGATCTCGGAAACGGCCGGACGAAACTTACCTTCATTGGAAATGAACCCATGGAGAGCGCGAAGAATAGCGGCCAAATGGAGGGCTGGAACCAGATACTCGATAAACTTGCTGCAGTTGTTGCGGGGCTAGCGCAGGCGAAATAAGAACTTGAAGTCTTGATAATCGTCATGCGCGACATACAGCACAGGCTGGCGATGGAGGCCTGGTTAGAACGGGCTTCTGTCGCTTGGCCCAATCGTCGCATCAAAATTTTGGTGCGATGCGCCCGCTCCCAAAACTACTTCTGCGTCAGCGCGCGAATCTGCGCCGGCAGATTCAGCCTCACGCTCAGCGTCGCCGACGGATGCTCCGCCCCGCTGCTCGACTGCAGAAAAACGAACTTTTCCCCATCCGCCGTCACATCGTAATTCACCGCCGGATTGGTTTGCATCGCAGCGAATTCCGCCGTGGAAAGATTGAACAGCGGCCGCGGCGGCCCTGCGTGAAACGTCGGCTTCGTTTCCACATTCACCGCCATCATGCGATTTTGCGCCGAGTCGTAATACACCACTTCGCGCCCCCCCTTGCTCCACCTCGGCAGCGCGCCACCGTCCACCGAAATCTGCCACTCCCCGCCGCCCGTGGGAAACGTATCCACGAATATCTGATACGTGCCTGATTGATACGAGCCGTACGCGATGTAATGTCCGTCCGGCGAAAAGGCGCCCGCCCCTGCATTTCTCTTGAGAATATTGATGACTGGCGTCCCTCCCAGCGTCACTGTCCCCAGCGTGCCCAGCGCTCCTCCGGGTTGCGTAAAAGCGATGAACTTCCCGTCGGGCGATACGGAGTCCGGATCGAAAAATCCACCGCCCTCGTTGCTCAAAATCGGCCGCTCATTTCCCGTCCCGTCCGAGCGCTTCACGTAGAGATTGCCGCCTTGCCCGCGGCTCGAGTCAAAATAAATGTTTGTCCCATCCGCCGACCACGCCGCGTAATCATTATTGGTGTCAAATGTCAGCCGGCTCAGCCCGCCGCTCCCGAAATCGTATGTCCATAGGTCGCCCTGCCCGCTTACCATGCTGTTACTCGTTCCGTTGACGATCAGCAACAGCCGCTTGCCATCCGGAGAAAATCGCGGAATCGAATAGCCACGCGCTGGCAGCGGCAGCACGTGCGGCTCGCCTTTTCGATCTGTAATTGCCACCAACCGGGCTGACGTATCCGTTCCGCCTCGCAAGTACGCCATCGTGCCATCCGCCGCGACCGCAACATACGTGGCGCCGCTCGTCGGATCATCGCTTACGCGCTCCGGCAACTGCACCGCCTCGCCCGTGATTTCCATCCGGCTCTCATTGAATGGCGCGGCGAACAGCGCTCCCGCCCGGTAATACAGCAAATATCCCGCCGGCGAATAAACCGCCATATCTCCATGCGTCAGCACGCGAATTTTCTTCGTGCTGAAGGAATACACCGCGATCTCTGCATCGTCGTAACTCGCCGCGCTGTTGGACATTCCGGCGGTAAAAATAACCCCTTTGCCGTTCGGCAGCACATCCGGCCAGCGATACGTTCGCTCGCCCTTGGATTGGTCCGGCGCGATGATTTGGTATGGCGCACCGCCGAGCCAGAAATTTCCATTAGTCCGGCCGAGTATTCGGGAGAAAAAATGATTGAGCCGTCCGGCGCCCAGCTTCCCCCGCGCTGATTCGGCGCATCCGCCAGAATCTGCGCCCTGCCCCCGTCAGCCGGAATTCTCTTCAGCTTGCCATCCGCAAAAAAGCCGATCCATTTTCCATCCGGAGAAAAAAACGGGCCGAGGCCATTCTCCGTTCCCGCGAGTGGTTCCGCGTCGGGCTCATCCAGCGAACGGCGATACAATTGCGACACAGTTCCCTTTGCTCCCATGAACACGATTTCTTTCCCATCCGGCGAGAGCGCCACGTTGGGCGAGTCTCGCGTCAGCACGCTTACGCCATCCGGCAATGCAACATCGAGCGTCACATTGGCGCCATTGCCGCGCGCTGCTCCTCCAAAATACAAATAAGCCGCCAGCCCCGCTGCCACCAGCGCGCACAGCGCCGCCACCACCCACGGCAACGCTCTCCGCCAAACGGGCCGCGACGCCCCCGCCGCTGCCATCTGTTCTTTCGCCACGCCGGAAAGCACTTCCTCCAGCGCGATCCGCGCGTCTCCAATATCGCGCAGCCGCTGCTTTGCATCTTTTTTCAAACAGCGTTGCAACAGCACCCGTACGTGCGTCGGCGTGTCCTTCGGTAGCAGCGTCCAATCTGGCTCCGCGCGAATCACCGCCGCCAGCGTGTCCGTCACCGTCTCGCCGCTGAAAGCCATCTTCCCCGTCAGCATTTCGTACAGCACGCACCCAAACGCCCAAATATCCGCGCGCCGGTCCACCGATTTTCCCTTGGCCTGCTCCGGCGACATGTACGCCGCCGTGCCCAAAATGATTCCCGCCTGTGTGGCCATCCGGCTGATCGTTGGCGAGCTCGAGATGTCAGCCGCGGCCGTTTCGCCTTCCAGCGCCTTCGCCAGTCCGAAATCAAGAATCTTCACCGCGCCATCCGGCGTCACTTTCACGTTCGCTGGCTTCAAATCGCGATGCACGATTCCGCGTTCATGCGCGTACTCCAGCGCCTCGCAAATCTGCTTCGCAATCGCCAGCGCTTCCTCTAGCGGAATCGGCTTTGCATTTCCCGCCGCCGATTCAGCGCCTCTCCCCGTGCGCGAAATCATGTCCGCCAGCGTCGGCCCTTCCACCAATTCCATCACCAGCGCCTGCACTTCGCCCGAATCCTCGAATCCGTAAATCGCTGCGATGTTCGGATGATTGAGCGAAGCTAGCACCTGCGCTTCGCGGCGAAAGCGCCCCAGCCGTTCCACATCGCGCGTAAATCCCTCGGGCAGAACTTTCAACGCCACATCGCGCCCCAGCCGCGTATCTCGCGCGCGGTACACCTCTCCCATTCCCCCCGTGCCGAGGGGAGACAGTATTTCGTATGACCCTAGCTTCCTTCCGCTACTCAGCATCAGTTTTTTCCGCCCGCTTCACGCGCGCTCACCCGCCTTTGCGCACAAAACCGCGTCCATCGCCCGCCAAACTTTCTGCGCGGGCGGATTTCCTTTGCGCGTTTTTCAACGGCTCATTTCGAAGCGGCGGGATTATACCTCGCCTGTTGCATTCCGCGCCTTTGCTTTGCGCCGATTTTCGCCGCGCAACTCTGCGCGCGCTGTGCCGGCCTAACTCCTCAAACACTTTTTTTTCAGCCGGGGTTTCTTTCTGAACTTTCACACTTCATCCCAGCCCCGTTCTGCGCTAACCTCAGTCGCCAAAAGCATCGCCCAGCATCGCAAAAAAGGAGTGAACGCATGCCCGTCACCGCCCATCTCGAAAAGCATTTCACCGCCACGGCCGCGGTGCGCGACATCGTCATCGGCATGTCCGACGGCCTCACTGTGCCGTTCGCGCTGGCCGCGGGAATCACCGGCGCGATTGCCGCCACGCGCATCGTGGTCACTGCCGGTCTCGCCGAAGTCGTCGCCGGCTCCATCGCCATGGGCCTCGGCGGCTACCTCGCCGCCAAAACCGACACCGAGCATTACGCCTCCGAAGAGCGCCGCGAAATCGAAGAGACCGTCGAAATCCCCGACCAGGAAGAAGAGGAAGTCGCCAAAGTTTTTCGCGGCTATGGCCTCTCCGAAGAGCACATCCGCCCCGTCGTCAACGCCATCGCCTCCGACCAAAAGCGCTGGGTTGACTTCATGATGCGCTTCGAACTCGGCCTCGAACCCCCCGACCCTTCCCGCGCCACCCGTTCCGCCGCCACCATCGCTGCCTCTTACATCGTTGGCGGACTCATCCCGCTCGCGCCGTACATGCTCATCGGGCACATTTTCACCGCGCTGTGGGTCTCGGTTGGCGTGACCCTCTGCGCCCTGCTGGCTTTCGGCTACGTCAAAGCCAGGTTCACCGACGTGAAGCCGTGGCGGGGCGCCCTGCAAACCGCCTTCGTCGGCGGCCTCGCCGCGTCCGCCGCCTTCTTCCTCGCCCGCCTCGTCAACATGCGGTGAGCGAGTAGCGTGGTACGGCTACGGAATCCCTCGGAGCGCGAGGGATGCAAACAGCGCGCCGCGGGGAAATTGCGTTTTTCTTGCGATTAGAAATGGCCTGCATCTTTTGTTATGTGTGACTTACCTCAGGTTCTAATTTTTCATAGATCTTGCGATTAGAGTTCTGGACGCTCAGTGCTTGAGGCTCGACGCCGGACGAAACAAGTGATGAATTGACGAGGGCGGGTGCGTCTGAGGAAGTGGTTGGATTGGCTGACTGGGCCGGGGCGGCGGTGGTATTGACGACAACGTGAGTGGTGGTGGGTTCAGCCCAGCGGCCGCGTGAATCGAGGGAAGCGAGAGTGCGTACGGCGCGGAGGATGGCGGCTGCAGAAGGCTCCTGTACATATTCGACGTTTTCGAGGACCTTTTGGACAACGATAGAGACGTTTTCGCGGCGAATGGCGGAGAGGCCGGTGGCGTTTGCGTGGCGGTAGAGAGCATCGTAAGTAATTTTGTAGGTGCTGGTTATATCGCCGGGATCGCGCCATTCGACGAAATCGGCTTCGATGAGTTCGCGATGACGATGGCGGCAGATTTGGCATTTGCGGCGGTGACGTTCATAAGGAAATGCGGGCGCGATTTGAGGGGCTTTGCGGCGGCGACGGGTTCTGCGGGATTTTGGCTGCTGAGGGCTTGGAGCTTGTGGCGAATTTGGTTCGGTAGGATGCGGGAGGGAATTGGAAAAGGGATCCGTGGGGATGCCGCGGAGATTGGCTTCGTGAGCGGGGCGGGTGGCTTCGATGTATTCGCTGAGACGGGATTGGATGTCGGCGACTTGGCTTTGGAGTTCGGTAGAGCG
>DASYYQ010000081.1:0-18958 GCA_035933545.1 Candidatus Acidiferrales bacterium
CATTTCGTCCGGCGACGAATAGCCGAACATGCGAGCCATGGCGGGATTGACGCTGATGAATTTACCGTCCGGCGTGGACTGGTAAATACCTTCAACGGCGTTTTCGAAAATGCTGCGGAAGCGCTCCTCCGCCTGTTTCTGAGCTTTTTCGGCGCGCTGGCGAGCAGTGATGTCGCGGAAGGTCACTACCGCGCCCACCACGTCTTCACCTTCGCGAATAGCGGTGCTAATAAATTCCACCGGGAAACTGGAGCCATCTTTGCGCCAGAATACATCGCCAGTGCCATGGCGGGTGGCGCCATCATGCAGCACCGCAAATATGGCGCAATCAGCCTCAGGCCGCGGTTTTCCTTCCAAATTACTATGGTGCCAAAGCGCGTGACCGTTGCGGCCAATCACCTCTTCGGGCTGGTAGCCGAGCATGCGCGCGGTTGCGCTGTTCACAAAAGTGAGTAGGCCGTTGCGATCCAGGCCGAAAATTCCATCGCCCGCGGAATTGAGAATCAGATTGGTCTGGCGGCTGAGCTTCAGGAGGGCCTGCTCGGCTTCGCGGCGCTCGGTGATATCGAGCATGAACCCGTGCATCAGAATGCGGTTGCTGCTCTCCTGCACCAGCATGGCGCGGTCCCGAAACCAAGCCAGGCGGCCATCGCGCGTGTACATGCGGTATTCGACTTCATAATGGGAGCCATCGCGAAGACTCTGCTCCTCTGCTTCCATCACTCTGTGACGATCACTCGGATGAACCTGCTTCAGCCACAATCCTTTGACGTTCATCCACTCATCTTGCGAAAAGCCCAGCAGAGAATGGATTTGCGGACTGACGTATTCCCAATTCCCTTCGAGGCCGAATTCCGCCACATAGGTGATGGCCGGGAGCTGCTCGACTAGCTGGCGATAGCGCGCGTCGGCGTTTTCGATTCTCGGGAAAGGTATGCAGATTTGAGATGAGGCGGCGGTGCGAGCGGAAGTTACAGATTTGCCGGAAAGGACGCCGGGATCGTGCGGATGGCCTTTGCCGTTTTTTCGATTCGCGCCATTTGTCCCGTTTCGCCCATTCGATGTAGAGTTTTTGGGCCGCTTCGGGTGCGAGTCGATTTTCGTGGGCATCCCGGTTGCTTACCTTACTCGGCGCAGAGCGATGCGCCGGGAGACAGATTTACCTCTGAGTTTGAGCACGCATTATCCAGAATCTGGACGCAACCCAGTTTTGCAGTTTCTTACAAGTCTACGCGCTTCTGTTATTTAGCGGCTTCCGGGCAAGAACAGCAATGGTACCTAAGTACTATAAGTGTCCAGTTGCCAACACGCCTGGAAATTGAGATTAAGCGCGGCAATCAATGGCGCGGCAAAGGTTGCGGAATGGCCTCGCCATCTTTGCGGGGATCGGAAGCTCCAAAATTCACGCCAGTAGAAAAATCCCTTTCAGTCGCTTGGCCCCCACCCATGCGTGAGGAGAAATCGCCGTCCACGCGAATTTGGTGGCCACGCGCGGCGAGCGCGGAACGCACGTCAGCGGGTATCCGATCTTCCATATCCAGGTCGCAGCCGCCGAAAGTGGCTTTGGTAAATCGCGCTGCCTCCATGGCGGCCTGAATGTTCATGCCGAAATCCACGATATTGGAGACGAATTGGGCGTGCGCTTGCGCTTGATTGAAGCCTCCCATAATGCCAAAGGCGATACGCGTATCGCCGTGCGTCATAAAAGCCGGAATGATCGTGTGCAAAGGGCGCTTGTGGCCGGCGAGAACATCAGGCGAGCCCGGCTCCAAATTGAAAAGGGCGCCGCGATCCTGCAGAACAAAACCCGTGCCGGCGGCGACGAGGCGCGAACCGAACTCCTCGAAATTGCTCTGAATGAGCGAGACCATGTTGCCCTGCTGATCGACCGCGGTAAGGTATGTCGTGTCGCCCGCAGGAGGATTTCCCGCAGCGACGTTGCAATTTGCTTTGGACATGTCTATCAGTTTGGCGCGAGCTCGCGCGTATTCGTCAGAGAGCAGGCCGGCAATGGGAATCTTGCTGAACCGTGGATCGCCAATATATTTCAGTAGATCGGCATAAGCGAGTTTTTTTGCTTCGATCATGACGTGCAGGGCGTCCGCGGAGTTGTGACCGTACTGCGCCAGCGGGAACTGCTGCATGATGTTCAGCATTTCAAGCGCGGCAATTCCCTGCCCATTGGGCGGCAGTTCGTAAACAGTCCAGCCGTGATATTGCGTGGAAAGAGGCTCGACCCATTCTGCGGAATAATCGGCAAGATCTTCCGCGGTCATAGCGCCACCTTCGCTCTTTGACAGAGCGAGAATGCGCTGGGCCAGTTCGCCTTTGTAGAATGCGTCGCGGCCTCCGGTGGCGACCAATTCAAGGGAATGCGCAAGGTCTTCATTACGGAAAATCTGGCCGATCTTTGGGGCCTGGCCGTTGATTAGATAAACGCGCGCCGTCTCCGGATTTTTCGCCAGGAAATTCGCGGCCTCCGCCCAATACATCGCATCCCACTCGGGAACGGGAAAGCCTTCGCGCGCATATTGGATCGCTGAAGCCATATCCTGCTGCAAAGTTAATTTCCCGAAGCGGGCGAGGAGCTTGTTCCAACCATCGACGACACCCGGCACCGTGACGGAATCAATGCCGTAGGCCGGCATTTTAGTGATTCCCTTGCTGCGCAGAAATTCAGGCGTAAGGCCCTTTGGCGACCAGCCGCTAGCGTTCAGGCCGTAAAGCTTGCCGGATTTCGCGTTGTAGACGATGACGAAGAGGTCGCCACCCATGCCGTTCATCATAGGCTCGACGACGCCCATCACGGCATTTGCGGCGATGGCGGCGTCAATGGCGTTGCCACCGCGCGATAGAATTTGTGCACCGGCTTGCGCGGCCAGAGGACTTTCCGCGGAGACGATGCCGTAGCGCGTGATGACCATGGAACGGCCTTGCGAACGCGACTGAGCCCGAACGCCCATGCGCGCGAAGGCAATTGAAATTGCGACTGTGAAAGACAGCAAAAACAGGATTGTAAGGTTGTGTCGCATCAGCGCGAGGCTCCTGCCGCCGAAAATCATTTCTTGGACTTAGGCCGTGACTCAGGAGGCACGACGCCATTGTTGCGATAATAAGTGACCAGATTGCCGTAGTGTTCGCCAGAGTGCTCGATGATGCCGACCCAATCACCCAAGTGCGCCATCGCTCCAGCGTTTCCGCCGGCCTTCAACGCAGCCGCGCCATCGGCGAAGGATTTTTTGACGAAAGCGACGATCTGGGCTTTGGTTTGGTAGCCCTTGGGATCGTCCTGCAGGCCTTTGGTGGATTTCCCCGTTGCGGGATTGATGGCATAGTAGTTCACCTCGGCGACGTGAGCCAGGATCTGACCGAACGTGCGCACCTGCTTGTTGGGGCGATAATTGTATTTATCAGCGGGCCAGTCTTCCGCCATGGCGATGATTTTTCTTCCGATGTCGTTCCAATTTCTCAGAAGCACTCCCTCCGGCCCGGCGGCCTTGCGCGCAGCTTGCTGCGCGGCTGCGGCGGCTGCGAGAACAGTGAGCCCAAGAGACGCAACGAGCAGAACGGCGACGACGGTCTTCTTCACGGGCAGCTCCTTTCTAGAGGTCGTGCAAGAGGCATAGCGTACTCGCCGGGGATATTTCTGTCCAGCAAAAGCAAGCGAGTCATGGCCAGCCAGTGGCCGATTTGCTCGCGAAAGCCAATCTATCGCCGTCGTCTCCCTTGTAATCTGGCGCGGGCCAGCCGAGCCGCACAGAATTAAAATCTACCAATGGCATGCATTTGTTGGTTGTGAGGCTCGTGTCCGGTAAAATGGATGGCGAAGATTCGAGGGAGAAGCGAACTGGGACCGTTGAAAGATATCGGGACGAGCGAAACGCCCATCTCTGATTCCGGATTGGGCGCGGCAGACGTAGAGCTGATTGCGCGCGGCGAGCATTCGGAACCATTTTCGATTCTTGGGCCGCACTGGGCAGGCGCGTCGCACGAGCATGGCGTGTTCGTCCGCATATTTCAGCCAAACGCGGCGCGCGTAGGCGTGCTCTGGGGCAAGAATTCGCAAGAGCATGGCGCGACGCGCGTGCACCCGGCAGGATTTTTCGAAGCATTTATCCCGCTGGAAGCGGCTGCGGGGACAATCACGGAGATTGCGCCCACATCTTACCGGCTACGTATCACTGACTCTGGCGGCGCGAGCGTCGAACTCTACGACGCTTTTGCTTTTCCACCTCTGCTGACCGACTACGACCTCTATCTGCTGGGTGAAGGCACGCACTTTCAAAACTATGAGAAGCTCGGCGCACACCTGCGCGAAATTTCCGGTATCACTGGAGTGCACTTCGCGGTATGGGCGCCGAACGCAATGCGCGTCAGCGTGGTTGGAGATTTCAACCGCTGGGACGGGCGCGTGAATTCGATGCGTGCGCGTTCGACGGGCATCTGGGAAATGTTCGCCCCGGAGCTGCCAGAAGGCAGTTTCTATAAATACGAAATTTTGTCGCGCTCAGGCGAAATGATGACCTTGAAGTCCGATCCCTACGGCTTTTCTGCCGAGGTGCGGCCAAAATCGAGCTCCGTAGTCGCGAATCTTGACAGCTATTCATGGAACGACCGCGAATGGATGGGCGGGCGCGCGAAATTCGACTGGCAGCACGCGCCAATTTCGATTTACGAGCTGCACTTTGGCTCGTGGCGGCGCGGCGCGGATGGACAATGGCTAACATACTCGGAAATGGCCGACGAATTGATCCCCTACGTTAAGCAAATGGGATACACGCACATCGAATTGCTTCCGGTGATGGAGCATCCGCTGGACGCTTCGTGGGGTTATCAGACTGTCGGATATTTTGCGGTGACCAGCCGTTACGGAACGCCGCAGGAATTCATGACTTTTGTCGATCGCTGCCATCAAGCCGGCATCGGCGTGTTTCTCGATTGGACTCCAGCGCACTTCCCTCGCGATGGCCACGGACTCTCGTATTTCGACGGGACCTATTTGTACGAGCACGCCGACCCGCGGCGCGGCTCGCATCCCGACTGGGGCACGCTGATTTTTAACTACGGGCGCAACGAGGTGCGGAATTTCCTGATGTCGAACGCGCTTTTCTGGCTGGAAAAATACCATCTTGACGGGCTGCGCGTGGACGCGGTGGCTTCCATGCTGTATTTGGATTATTCGCGGCGCGAAGGCGAATGGCTGCCCAACCAATTCGGCGGACGCGAAAATCTGGAAGCAATTGCGTTTCTGAAGCAAATGAACGAAGTGGTCCATGCGCGGCATCCCGGCGCGCTGACGATTGCCGAGGAATCAACGGCGTGGCCCGCGGTTTCGCGCCCGACATATCTGGGCGGGCTGGGATTCGACTTGAAATGGAACATGGGATGGATGAACGACACGCTGCGCTACTTCGCACTGGACCCCGTTCACCGGAAATATCATCACGGCGAGCTGACCTTTTCGATGCTGTACGCGTTCCACGAGAATTTCATATTGCCGCTTTCCCATGATGAAGTGGTGCACGGAAAACGCGCGTTGATTTCCAAAATGCCGGGCGACGACTGGCAGAAGTTCGCAAATCTGCGGCTGCTGTTTGGTTATATGTACGCGCATCCTGGAAAAAAGCTGTTGTTCATGGGCTCGGAGCTGGCGCAATGGAGCGAGTGGCGGGAGAACGCGGCGCTGGAATGGAATTTGCTGAAGTTCCCTGCCCATCAGGGGATTCAAAGGCTTCTGACCGACTTGAATCATCTCTATCAACGCGAATCCGCGTTGCATGAAGTGGAATTCGAATGGCAGGGATTCGAGTGGCTCGAGGTGCACGACGCAGATGCCAGCGTGCTGGCGTTCGTTCGCCGCGGACGGCGGCCGGAGGATTTTCTGATTGTGGTTTGTAATTTCACTCCGATGACGCGGGAGAACTATCGCGTGGGCGTGCCAGAACGGCGCTTCTACCGGGAAATAATGAACACGGATTCGTCATTCTACGGCGGCAGCAACGCAGGCAATGGCGGCGGCGTGAACGCCGATCCGGTGCCGTGGAATGACCGGGAATTTTCGCTGAAATTGACTTTGCCACCCCTCGCCGTGATGGTTTTCAAGCCGCAGCGGGACTAGCGACAGATGCGTTAGGGCCTGCGTTCCCCCAGATGTTCTGAGGCGTTTTCTTTGCGCTCTTCCCTGAAAACCTTGCCTGGAACTTTTCTGCAGGCTCCTGCGTAGCTATAGGTGAACGCGCGGAGGCGTTCACCGATGAAAAAGCTTCTTGTAGCGCTGGCGGCGCTGGGTATGGCGACGGCAGCTTTGGCGGCAACTCCCGAACGGTACCTACACGTGAAAGTTGATGGCGTGAATACGAAGGAGCTGGTGCGCGTGAACATTCCTCTTTCGCTGGCGGAAAAAGTGATTCCCGCGATCCACGAGCGGCAGTTGAACAATGGCATGGTGCAAATCGGCAATTTCCAGGCGAACGGCATTGACTTGCCGGCGATTCTGAATGCGTTGAAGACGGCGCCGGACGGCGAATTTGTCACCGTCGACCAACCGGACAGCAATGTGCGCGTGGCCAAAGAGCGCGGGCAGTTGATCGTTCACGTGATCGACAAGCGGAATCATGAAACAGTCGACGTGACCGTTCCCTGGGAAGTGGCGCAGGCACTGGCGTCGGAAACGAGCGATCACCAGCTCAATATCGAGGCGGCGATTGAAGCTCTCGACCGCGCAGGCGATACCACCCTGGTAACGGCCACAAATTCGCACGAAACAGTGCGTGTGTGGATTGACTCGCACAACACTTCGGACTAAGCCGCCTGGCATCTATCGGCGGTTTGAAGGAGCTTGGAAATGCGCTTGGTGTTGATTGCTCTGCTATCGGCGCTGCTTGCGCCCGTAGCAGCAGCGCAAACCAAACTGGAAGTTAAGGATCTTCGGAACCACCCGTTCGATGTTCCCTTTGCGTCGGAACGCCGCCTGCGGATGCATTTGGAGAGCGGCGATTATCACATAGTAGGGTCTGATGGCAACCGGATTGTCGTTCATCTGGCCGGGCCGCGGGCCGCAACAGCGAAGAATCTCACTGTGCGGCTGACCGAAACAGGCGCTGGCGCCGATCTTCGCGTTTTCCATGCGCCCAAGAATGAGCTACGGGTATCGATTGAGATTCCAAGATACACCGATCTCTATGTGCGAATGAGCGGCGGGGACTTGGATATAGCGCACGTGGCCGGGAACAAGGACGTCAGATTGATCGCCGGCGACCTGACAATTGATGCAGGGGACCCGAAGGATTATGCAATGGTGAACGCCTCGGTGCGCTTCGGAGACGTTCGTGCGGATGGCTTCGGCGAAGCGAAAGGCTGGATGGGAGAGTCCTTGAAGACGAAGGGTACCGGAAAGTACCGGCTTCACGCGCACGTCTTTGCCGGAGACCTGATGCTGAATTCATCCCACTGATAGGAGATTTCGCCAATGCTGCTACTTGGAAAAATTGGCATAGGGTTCATGGGCACTCTGCTCGTGGGCGGCGCGATTGTTTCGAGTGAAGGATTCATCCATGTGAGAGTTCATGAGAAGAATCCGAATGGCACGCATCTGTCGCTGATCGTTCCGGCGATGATTATGCCGGTGGCGGCGCGATTTGTGCCGCGGCGAAATCTTGCAGAGGCCTCGGCAAATCTGCGGCAGTATCTGCCCGTGATTGACGCGGCGATTTCGGGGCTGCGCGACTGTCCCGACGGGCCGCTGGTGGAAGTGATCGACGAGAACAGTCACGTCACCGTCGTGAAGTACGGCGGCTCGATTATCGTGGATGCAGATGACCCCGGCGAAACGGTTCACGTTGCGGTGCCCTTGGGCGCGACGCAAACCACCATTGACGAAATTGCCGAGGCGAACGGGCCGAGCTGAAAAAACAAAGTGGTCAGTGGCCAGTGGCCAGAAAGCTAAAACTGCTAAGATTTGGGCGGGATCCAGTAGACCTCTTCGCGAATGGATTCTTTCGCGAAGCGCCGGCGCTGCAAGATGCCTTTGGCGTTCTCGATCATTTGCGGATGCCCGCACAGATACGCCGTTGTGTTCGACGGATCGAGATTCCAGGCGTCCGCGTATTTGCGAAGCAGATCTTCAATGCGGCCGGTTTCGCCCTTCCAATCCGAATCTTCCCACGGGCGGCTGATCGACGGTACGTAAGTAAGCCAGGGCAACGCTGCGGCGGCTTTTTCTAGCTCCTCGCGATAGCCGAATTCCCAGGAGCGGCTGGCCGCGTTGATTATGAACAGGCGATGGCCGCCGTCGAACTTCCCTTCGCACCAATCTTTCCCGTATGCGCGGATGTAGCTGACGAATGGAGCGACTCCCGTCACGGTGGAGAGCATGAGATGATTTTTGTGGCCGCTTTTGACGTCGAGAGTGAAGCGGCCCTTGGGAATTTTGCGCATGGAGAGATGCTCGCCGACATCGAGTTTGTAGAGCAGCGGAGTGAGTTCGCCCTGCGGGACGAGCTCGATAAAAATTTCCAGTTCCGGCTCATTCGGCGCAGAAACAATCGAGTAGGCGCGTTCAATAAGTTTTTCGGAGCCATCGACGCCAAGGGTTGCGTACTGGCCCGGAGCGAAGCGAAACTCTCCGCCGGGATTCAGATGAATGGCCCACAAATCATCGGCGATTCTCCTGCGGCGCGTGATTTGCGCGCGAAAAAATTTGTCAGGCGAAAGTTCCATTCACCCCTCGTTTTCGCGAAGAAGCAACGTAACAAGAGAATTCGTTTTGTGCAAGGAAAGAGGCGCGTGGGTTGCGCAGAAGTGCCCAGGAATATTTACTCAGCCAGGATTCAGGAGGCCCCTTCCAGGATGCGGATGTCGCGCTCGGCGGTGCCCTGCAGGACTTTTAATGCCGCTTGATAGGCGGGGCTCTGGTATGCCGCGATGGCTTTTTCCACGCTGTCGAATTCGATGACCACGGAGCGCTGATTCATTCCCGCCTCGAAAGTTTTCGCGGGGGTGCCGCGCGCCACAAAGCGACCTCCAGCGAGTTGAATCGCCGGAGCAGACAACTTCGCGTATTCTGCGAGAGCAGCGGAGTTCGAAACCGAGCGGTAAAAAACGACCCAGTATCCTTTGGCCACTGGCGCTTCCTCAAGACAGCCGAGCTCAGGGTACATCAACAGGCTTGCGGGAAACAGAGCAAAACATTCGAACCGGCTATACAAACGTATTTGGTTCTGTCCTGCTTGCCCGTTATTCGCCGAAACCGGTGCCACTGCCCGGGGTCAGCGATTACATGGTCAGAACGGCGCGGAACCGCGCCTTGCCCTCCGCAACACGTCCATAGGCCTTCGGAGCCTCGGCCAATGGATACGTTTCGACAATCGCTTTCACTTTCCCTCTCGCCACAAAATCAAGCGCCTCGTAGAGATATTCAGGACCGTTCTGTTGGCTGCCAATTATACGAATGCGCTTCCCGATGAGGTCCGCCAGTGAGACTGAAAGCGGCTCGGCATCGGCGCCCATCGTGACGAGCCGGCCATCCGGCCGCAATCCCTGAATGCTGTCCACCATCGACTTGGTCGAATTTGAGGTGCTGAGGATCACGTCGGCGCCCCCCGCCGCGGCAAGGCCCTTTCCATCGCGCACAATTTCATCGGCGCCGAGATCGCGGATCATCTTGTCCTTATCGGGGGAATGCGAAATCGCGATGGTTTCGAAGCCCGCAGCCTTCGCGTATTGCACGGCCAAGTGGCCAAGCCCGCCGATCCCGAGCACAGCCACGCGCTCATGCGGTTTGGGATTGGCCCAGCGGAGCCCGCTATAGACCGTGTAGCCCGCACAGAAGATCGGGGCTGCCTGCTCGTAGGCAACCTTGTCGGGAATAAGGTAGGTGGCATCGGCATTCATCGGCATGTACTCGGCGTGTCCGCCCTGTGCCTCAATCCCTGTCCCCTTCAAATAAGGGCAAAACATTTTGCGGCCACGCTGGCACCATTCGCAGCGCCCGCAAGTGGATTGAATCCAGGCAGTACCCACACGGTCACCGACCTTTCGCGTTGTGACGTCGGGAGCCACGGCAACGATTTCGCCGACCGGCTCATGGCCAAGGATTCGGGGAAATGGCCCGGGCAAGTGTCCGAGCGTTTGATGTACGTCGGTATAGCAGATGCCGCTGGCATGCATCTTCACGAGCACTTGACTGGGGCCCGGTTGAGGCTGCGGCACGTCCTTCATCTGCCACGAACTGTTCACAGCGGGTGCAACTGCGGCTTGCATATAATCTTCCTCCTGCCGTGATTCGATGCGAGGCACGTTTGGCTCGGTGCATGATTGGATGCACAGTTGGTCCCGCAAGCTGGGATTCAGCGCGCGCACCGACGGCAACGGCCAGCAAGCCGAGCGGTTCTGACGGTCCGGTGAATGGTAATGCCAACCGGAAGTAATGCCTGCGCCCCGCATCCGCGGGGAAGCCTCGAGGACTTGAGGCTTATAGTTGCTGACCGTTCTTGCCCACCATTTTGCGCAAATCGAAGGTAGTGCTCAGATTAACGACCTTGGTTTTGCACTCGAAATGCGCCTGCTTGTCGTTGGGCGTTATCAGCGGCTTGCCATTTGGCCCCTGCTTGGCGAAGGAAAAAAGAATGCCCTGAATCTGCTTGCCGTCCTGCGATTTAAGGATTTCCACGGCTGTCGGCGCCACTTTCTGTTTGGCCGGCTTTACCTCCAAGGAGGTTTTGCCCTTTAAGCTATCGGTACTCTCTTTCGCGAATGGCGTCATATCGCTTCCGCCGACGAATATTTGATACGTAGCAGGCTGCTGGTCGACATACTGCTCAACTTGCGCCTGAGAAGCGCGGCCGCTGAGGATGGCTTGGCGAGCCAGCGCGTCGCGGATGGTCTGTGCGGAATTCCAACGGATGATATAGGTTACGCCCTGGCCCTCGCCGGTTGGCGCTTGCTGTTCCATGCCTGGCTGCTGGCCACCGGATGGTGGCTGCTGACCGCCTTGACCCGGGTTACCGCCCATGCCGGGACGGCCAGACGGCATCCCTTGCGCACCTGGCGCGTTGCGGGAGCTGTCGTCCGCCGAAGCTAGGGAACTTTTGCCCCAAGAGGCCATGATGGTGCTCTGCTTGACCCAAGGAGAGTGGAACAGAATCTCCCGCACGTCATTTTCATTCCACTGCTGGTACGGCTTTGCCATCCAGACCTGACTCGATGCGTAAGCCAGCCCCGCAATCACCAGAAAAACCACACCGAAGAGAGTGAATTTGCGCATGCTACACCTCCGATTCGGAAGATGAAATCTTGCGGCAGGCTGCTTCAAACCACTGCCACAGGACGGACCGAGTCAATTTCTATTGTAAGCAGATTCTGCGCGGCTGCGCAATTGGGACTTCACTGCGGCATCTCGGTTAAATGCTTCTTCTTCGGCAGGCGCTCGAGGCGATAGATCGGTTTTTGATGGGCTTCAAAGTAATTGCGCATCATCAACTCGCCGACAAGCCCGACGGCAAGAAATTGCAGCCCGAAAAGGCAGAGCAATACCCCAAAAATCAGAAGAGGGCCATGCTGAACAAAAAGCTGGACGTGCGAAACAATTTTCTCGACAAAAAGCACCAGCAGAATCACTCCGCCGGAGAGGAAACAAATTACTCCGGTCGGTCCGAACAGATGAAGCGGCCTGAGCATGTAACGCAGCATGAAACGAATGGTGATTAAGTCGAAGAAAACGCGGAATGTTCGGGAAAGGCCATAATGCGACTTCCCTTGAGGGCGAGGAATGTTTCGTATAGGAACCTCAAGCACCTTTGCGCCGTTTAGTGACGCCAATGCAGGGATGAAACGGTGCAATTCCCCATAGAGGCGGACGTCTTTGATGGTTTCGCGGCGATAAACCTTAAACGTCGTGCCGAAGTCGTGGATGTTGACACCAGAAAGTTTAGCCATGAGCCAGTTTGCGACGCGCGAGGGAATGCGACGGAAGAAAAGATTGTCCACGCGCTTCTGGCGCCATCCGCTGACGATGTCGGCGTCAGTGGAGAGCAGCGTATCAATGAGGCGAGGAATGTCGTCAGGATCGTGCTGCAAATCGCCGTCCATCGAAAGCACAATGTCGCCGGCCGCATGATCAAATCCTGCGGCAAGAGCTACCGTCTGCCCATAGTTGCGTTTGAGGCGAAGAAAAACTACCCGATTATCGAGCTCGGCGAGCTCGGCGAGAATTTCCGGCGAGGCGTCCGTGCTGTGATCGTCCACGAAGACAAACTCAACAGGATCATAGCGGCCAGTCATAACCTCGGACAGGCGCCGGTGAAGTTCGCGCAGCGAGCCAGCCTCATTGAGCACGGGAATGACCACCGAATAAGTTGCCCGGATCATCTCGTTTTCGCGAATGGCTGTCAATTCAGGCCTCGATAGTTGATAAGTTCAACGTGCTGTTGCTTTAAGGCCGCCCGCACACCAGGCTCAATAAGCGCCTCGAGCTCCCGCTCGCGCTCCTGCTTCAGACGCGTATTGGATTGTTCGAGTTCCTTATCGCAATGCCCCGGATGGCACATCAGTTCGTTCACGCCCTCTGGCATGGAGCTTATCATGGACAGTATAGTGCCGCGATTCAAGGTGCCGGTTGCAGCAACTCCCCAAAAATGTTCCGGCGTCACCAGATGATGGTCGTGAACGATTCTGCGGAACGCCGGCGCCGCACCGTGGGCGAGAATCGCGGCCGCATTCCGACTCCACCAACGGGAGCCGTTGCGAAACGCCAATGCAATTAGAGAGCCAAAATCCTCGAATGGCTTGCGGATGCGGCGGATACCAAATTCTTCTGCTACGCGCGCAACTTGTTCCATTACCCGAGGATGCGAATGCGTGTGCTTATGCGAGTCCAGGTGCGTGGTCTGAATGCCGGCGCTGATAACTTTGGCCATTTGCGCGCGAAGCTCGACCGCAATTTCCTCGTGTTTTATGGCGCCGGCCGATAATTTCTTGACTAAAGCCGGCAAAGTGGCCGGCAAATTGCCTTCGCCGTCGGCGAGCGAACGAATATCTTTCGCCGCCGCTACGCATTGGCCTCCAACCAGGACCAAGTGACAACCTATGCCCAACTCGGGGTTTGCCTTCGCATGCTCGACTGCGTCGTTGAAGGCTGCGCCGTTCGCCATGATGGTCGTGCTGGTGACGATTCCCTCCTGAAAAGCGCGGACAATTCCCAGATTTACGCTACGCGTGTAACCAAAATCGTCCGCATTGACGATAAGCCTTTTCATCGAGATTCATGGTGCCGCGTGATTGGCAGAATCATAGCACGGCCCAAAAGCAGAGTGTGGAAGAGCGAATTTTCTAGTTCGGGAAAGAAAACTCCGGAAATGGAAATGAAAAAAATAATCCCGCGCAGGACTTTTTCAACAGTTGTGTTGAAAAGCTTGTGGAAAATTGCATTAAGGGACAGTTAACAGCGGATGATTCAAGCGCCTATGCTCTTTGCACAATCGTAGGGCATTCCTGTATTTTCTGTGAGCCATTCACCTGACAGGCAGATTGTGGGGCCAGCTTCATCATTATTCGTGAACTTTCGGACCGTGCGAAACGCGTAAGACTTGTTATCGCAATGGTTTTTGCGAAGACATGGGACAATCTCAGTACCAATGGGGCGGCGGCTCCAGCTTAATCTCGATCTTCTGCTCGGGCTTGTCCAGATCGTAATACCGCCCGAACGGCCTCCAGCCATCCTTTACCACCTGAATCAAAATTCTTATGCGCGGGACGTCTTTTACGATGGCGACTCCTTTCATGTCCGTCTTCAGGTCGAACTCCATTTGCTTTTCATGGCGGAGGAATCGATGTTCGCCCCAGTGGAGGTAAACGCTTGCGTTATCAACAGGCTTGTTCTGAGGGCCTCCGGTAACGATGATTTGCAGCGCCGTGACTGCGTCATTGGAGTCTGCCGCCGGCTTGTCTTTTTTCGCGCCCTGCGAGAAGGCTGGCACAGATAAGATCAGAAATGCGAGCATCGTGATAATAGTTTGCCACCCCAGCGTAGGTATTCGGAGAGTCGTTTTCATGTAAACTGATCCTTTGCCGCGTCGCCTGCGCCTCCACACAGCATTTTCCCATATTCAGCAGCGGGCGAGCGAAGCTTTTGCTCGATTGACTGCCGTTGCAGCGTGAGCTACCTTGCCACTGGCATTCTGCCGAGCTTAGCCAGCCATCCGCTAAGGTCCGCGTTGCATTTTTGCTTTTATACCTTCGGGCGCGGTTGTGCAAATGAAATTGCGGAGCGAGAAACTGCAACAGAGTTGGCCGGACCGTTCAGGTTCTCAGTTTCCTAGGGAGGAATCATCATGGGGTTTTCCACAGATGCGATTCACGTCGGCCAGGAACCGGACCCGGCAACCGGAGCAGTGGTTGCTCCGATTTACCAAACGTCGACTTATGTTCAAGAAGCGCTGGGGAAGGATAAAGGGTTCGACTATGCTCGAACAAATCATCCGAACCGCAAAGCGCTCGAGCGCACCGTCGCGAAACTCGAGGGTGGAGTCGCCGCATACGTCTTCACTTCGGGAATGGCCGCCATTGATTCCGTGTTCCGGCTGCTGCGGCCGGGCGACCACGTGATTCTGTCTGAGTCGGTCTATGGCGGCGTATACCGTCTCACCACGCAATTTCTGGGCCAATTCGGGATGGAATTCAGCTTCGTGAACACTTCTTGCCTGAACAAGGTGAGCGCGGCGATTCAGCCAAGCACAAAGATGATTTATGTGGAGACGCCGACGAATCCCACGATGATTGTGAGCGATTTGGCGGCAATCGCGAAAATCGCGCGCGAAAAGAATCTTACAATGGTAGTCGACAACACTTTCTTGAGCCCGTATCTGCAGCAGCCGCTGGCGCTTGGCGCGCACATCGTGGTGCATTCAATGACCAAGTATTTGAACGGGCACAGCGATTGCATCGGCGGCGCGGCGATACTCGCGAGAAAGGAAGATGCGGACAAGATTTACTTTTTGCAGCGCTCGGCGGGAGCAGGACTGGCGCCGATGGATTGCTTTTTGGTGTCGCGTGGAATCAAAACGCTGGCAGTTCGGATGGAGCGGCACTGCACGAATGGCATGGCAGTTGCTCAGTTCCTCGAAGGACATAGCAAAGTAAAGCGCGTGATTTACCCGGGTCTGGCGTCGCATCCGCAGCACGACGTTGCGAAAAAGCAACAGCGTGGGTTCGGCGCGATGCTCTCGTTTGACGTGGGCTCGCTTGAGGCCTCTCGCGCCGTGCTGAACAACGTGAAGCTTTGCTCGCTGGCGGAAAGCCTTGGCGGCGTGGAGACGCTGATTTCGCTGCCTGCGCTCATGACCCATGCGTCCATTCCGCGGGACGTTCGGCTGGCCACCGGCATCACCGACGGGCTTATACGCCTGTCCATCGGAATCGAAGACGTGGAAGACATTATCGCCGACTTGGACCAGGCACTTTCGCACGTTTGAAGCTCACGAGCTATTTGCTGCGATTTTTTTCGCTGGAGTCGCTCACCGCTTCCTCTATCCATTTCATGTATGGCGCGGAGCCGGCCAGGATGGGCAACGCTATGATTTCGGGCGTGTCGTAGCTGTGCAATCGGCGAATTTCCGTTTCGAGCGCGGCGAATTTGCGGCGCGTAGTCTTGATTACCATCGGAATTTCCGTCGCCGCTTCGACTTTACCCTTCCAGCGGTAGATGGATTTTACAGAGCCGCTTGCGATGTTGACGCAAGCTGCCAGCCGCTTGTGAAGCAGGGATTCGGCAAGGCGTTCGGCCTCTTTGGGTGACGCGCAGGTCACCAGCACCACGATTTCTTTCATCCGACTCGATTCTCCTGTTTACGCGATTCCCCGCTGCTCATTGCTGCCTTTCCCTGATACTTGAATTCGCAAGTCAAGATACAATATATGGCCGATGGCCAGTGACACCATACATTTTGGAACTTCGGGATGGCGCGGAATCATCGCCGAAGATTTTACATTTGACCGCGTGCGCATTGCCGCGGCTGCGATCGCCGGGCACGTGCGCGGCCGGCACAAAAACCCCACGCTCCTCGTCGGATATGATACGCGTTTTTTTTCGGAGGAATTTGCGCGCGCGGCGGCTGCGGTTTTGAAAGACGAAGGCTGCCATATTCTTTTTTGCGGCGGCCCGACCCCAACGCCGGCGATCGCCTTTGAAATTCTGCGACGCAAACTTCAGGGCGCGGTCAATATAACCGCGAGCCATAACCCAGCGGCATACAACGGATTGAAATTCTCGGGCCCCGATGGTGGCCCGGCGCTGCCGGAAGTCACCCACGATATCGAGCAGCGCGCAAAGCGGTTGACCGAACGCGCATGGCCGAGCGCTGAGAATTATTCGGAGCCCGACAATAACAACGGATTCGAAATGGTCGATTTGCGCGAGGCGTATTTCAGACGCATCGGTGAGCTGGTACGCTTTGAAGTCATTGCTTCCGCCAAAACCAGTTTTGCCTACGACGCGCTGCACGGCTGCGGCGCTGGGTGGCTCGACCGCGTCCTGGAGCAACATGGAATCAAAGTACAGTCCATTCGCACCGGACGCGATGTGCTGTTCGATGGCAGCGGGCCGGACCCATCTGAGGAGAATCTGAAAATCCTGGCGGCGAAAGTGCGCGAGACAAAAGCCGCCGTTGGCCTTGCGACAGATGGCGACGCCGACAGGTTCGGAATTCTGGACCGCGATGGCGCCTACATTTCGCCGAATCATATTCTCGCGCTCGTCTTCGATTACCTGATTGAGACGCGCCACTGGAAACTCGGCGCGGCGCGCAGCGTGGCGACTACGCACTTGCTTGACGCAGTCGCGCGGTTCCATGGCGCTCCGATTTTCGAAACGCCCGTGGGATTCAAATACATTGGCCCGTTCCTCGAAGAAGACGCCATCACTCTTGGCGGCGAAGAAAGCGCCGGGATGACGATTCGCGGACACGTCCCGGAAAAGGACGGAATTGCGGCCTGCCTGCTGGTCGCGGAAATGATTGCGGCGCGGCGCAAATCAATCGCCGACCAATTGCGCGAGCTTTTCAAAAAAGTAGGCCGCGCTTACTGGCCGGTGCGCGTGAATTTGCACGTTGCCCCGGAGATTATCTCGGGTTTGCCCCAGCGATTCACTAGTGCCTTTAAGGAATTCGCCGGCCGCAAAGTTGCGCGTACGGACCGCACCGATGGGCTAAAATTCGTTTTCGACGACGATTCGTGGGTGCTCATGCGCCCTTCGGGAACGGAGCCGTTGGTGCGCGTTTATGCCGAAGCAGAAACTCCCGCGAAGGCAAACAAAATGGCTGAGGAGGCTCGCAGGTGGATCACCGGATAGAAGAGCAGAATTCTGAAGCGGAAAATTCGTCGTCCTTCTTCCGGCGAAACGCGCGCTACTTTTTTGCGCTGGCCTTCTGCCTGCTCGTGCTGCAAGACGTGTTCGGCGCACACGGCTTGATGGCCATGCATCGGTCAAAAGTGGAGTTGCGCACGGTGCAGGCACAGATCGAAAAGCTCGACAAAGAAAATCAGGAGTTGCAACAGCACATTCACAATCTGAAGACGGATCCGTCAGCGATTGAAAAGATCGCGCGCGATCGCATGGGCCTGGCGCGTCCCGGCGAGTTGATTTTCAGTATGCCCGCGGCTAAGGATGGCTCCAAAACGGCGCCCTCTTCTCCGCAGCGGTAATTTTCCTTAACGTTAATCCGTAGGAGAGTTTTCCACCACGCGCTGCGGCGCTTGCCGCCGGAATTTCCCGTGAAGTCGTCCGAGGATTTCTCTCCCGCGCCCTTTGGTGTAAATACGGCCCATGGCCAGCGCCGTCATCGCGACGAAAATAATCAGCAGGCCTAGCGAGGCGCCCGTAATGCTTTCTCCGCCCTTGCTGAGAATCGAAAATCTCCCATATACGAATTCGATGTGGACCCAATACACGAGTAGTGATGCTTGTCCCATTTTGATGAGTGGGCTGAAGCTCCACTGCCCCGCGCCCCACCGGCACCACACGTGGCTCGCCAGCGCAATGACCATCAGCACGCCTGTGCGCATTAGAAAAAAGTTCGGGCTGGTATGCCAAAAATCGTACACCGCGTACATTTTCACGGGCAGCGAATCGAACCACCAGCCCAATGCAAACAAAATCGCGCCCGTCCCGCCGAGAATACAGACGGTTTTTAGTTCGCGCACTCTCGCCCAGTCGCTCACCAGGAAAAATCCGCCCG
Source organism: Candidatus Acidiferrales bacterium (assembly GCA_035933545.1). Classification (GTDB taxonomy): domain Bacteria; phylum Acidobacteriota; class Terriglobia; order Acidiferrales; family UBA7541; genus DAHUXN01. The sequence goes on from DASYYQ010000081.1 coordinate 18,228, forward strand.
CGAGGCCCGCGAATGCAAAAGCCGCCCACGGAAAAATTGGAAAGAGCCAGTGCTGCGGCACGCCGAGGTTGTGCACGCCATTGATGTACGACTCAATAGGCCAGGGCAGCCAGCGCGGCTGCCAGGTTGTCCAAAGCGGCGGAGTCAGCAGCGCGATTCCGGCGGCCACTGAGCCGGCCAGCATTGCGTTCGCTGAACGCGTTTTAACGAACCGGCAAACGATGCCCATCAGCATTATCGACACGCCGATCGTGTTCAAAATATCCACGCGCAGCAGATCGCTCCAGGGCGCGTTCGGATAGCCCAGCGCGAATTCCTGCACGCGAAATAACAACCCAAGGGCGAAAATCTCCGCGCCGCGCCGAATCGTGGTCGCCGCGATGCGGTTCGCCGAAATTCCTTTCTTCCGCATCCGGTCGGTGACGAGCGCGAACGAAATTCCCGCCAAGAAAAGGAAGAGCGGCGCTGGCAGCGTGCCCCCCAGCTGCGACCAGCGGAAAAACTGCGTGTTACGCGCCGCAGGTGAAAGCCAGGAATCATAACAATGCGTCTGAAACATCAGCAGGCAGGCCAGGCCGCGCATCCAGTCGATGTAGGCAATTCGTTGCTTGGCCGGCGTCGCCATTACTGAAAAGCATCACTGAATGTCGCGATTCGCGCAAGTCTTTCCGGCGCGCCGCGCGAGCTTCCTGCATTAAACTGTCTGCGCATGAGCGCGCTCTCACGATCAC
>DASYYQ010000129.1:0-27478 GCA_035933545.1 Candidatus Acidiferrales bacterium
GGTCGCGCCCTTCTCGGCAAAAAAGTGGGTGATGAGGTCAAGGTTCAAACTCCAGCGGGCACCAAGGAATTCGAAGTGACCCGCTTGGCGACCATTTACGATGAACTCTAGCTCGCTCTCGGCGCGTTGATATGCGCATAGAAATCCTTGCTCGACCTTTTCGGCTACTTGGCCAGATCGTCACCGTTCTCGCCAAAGCGCGCGTTCCTGCGAGCTTATTGACCTTCATCAGCTTTACCTTTTGCCTCGTCGCCGGAATGTTCTTCGGCACAGGACGCTTTACGTCTGCCGGCTTCGCTCTGATTCCCGCGGCGGCCTGCGACTTGCTGGCGCGCCCGCTCGCACAGTATCAGCGCCGCATAAATTTCTTTGGCGCCTTCCTCAAGTCCGTGCTTCATCGTTACGCTGACCTGGCGCTTTTTCTTGGACTTCTGGTCTACTACGCCACAATAAACCGTTTTCTTTACGCGCTGCTTACCGGCATCGCGATGGCCGGAGCGGTGATGGTCAGCTACTCCCAGGCGCGCGCTGAATCGCTTATCGAACGGTGCCGCGTCGGCTTCTGGGAACGCCCTGAGCGCCTGGGCCTCATGATTCTCGGAGGAATTTTGAATCGGGTCCCCATCGCGCTCATCATTCTGGCGATTGGCACCAATTTCACCGTAATTCATCGCATTTACCATACCTGGAAGCAAACCGAAGGCGTACGGCGCACCGCTGCCGAGCAGTCTGTTTCCGTTCCTTCGAATTTCGCGGAGCAGTTGCCGCTCATCCCTCGCGCCGAATCTCGAAGCGGTTCTGTGCCCGCCGATCGTACCGCCGACTCCCAACTGCGCGATTTGCTGGCGCGCGCCGCCAAGCGCGGAGCCTGATTTTGTCGCGCGTTCCTTCCGGTGCGCTATTCTGACGTGAATCCGCCAAACTTCTCGCTCATCGTCCACGGCGGGGCGTGGGATATTCCTGACGTCGCCATTGCCGACTGCCGCGTTGGCATTCGCCGCGCCTTCGAGGCTGGTCGTAACGTTCTCGCGAAAAACGGCTCGGCGCTCGACGCCGTGGAGACTGCCATCGCCGTTCTCGAGGAGGATCTTACATTCGACGCCGGTGTCGGTTCGCATCTCAACCGCGATGGCCGCGTTCAGCTCGACGCCATTCTCATGGACGGCGCATCCCTCAAATCGGGCGCTGTCGCCGCGGTTGAACGCATTAGAAACCCCATCCGCCTCGCACGCAAAATCCTCGAGTCCAGCGAACACATGATGCTTGCCGCCGCTGGCGCCGAATTATTCGCAAAGGAAAACGGAATTCCGCTTTGCGATCCCTCCGAACTCATCGTCGAGCGCGAACGCGCCGCCTGGCAGCGCTGCCGCACAGGCCAGCACGAATACGCATTTCACGTTGTTCAGCAGCAGGGAACTGTGGGCGCCGTCGCCCGCGATTCTCGCGGCAATCTCGCTGCAGGCACTTCGACGGGAGGAACTTGCTGCAAATTTCCGGGGCGCGTCGGCGATTCGCCGCTAATTGGCTGTGGCTGTTACGCGGATTCTGAAGCCGGGGCAATTTCCTGCACCGGCCATGGCGAAGCCATCATGAAAATCGTCATGGCCAAAACTGCGGCTGAATTTCTTCGCGGCGGCTTGCCCGCTGAATCAGCCGCAAAGGAGTGCGTGAGCTTGCTTGCGCAGCGCATTCAATCCACGGGCGGCTTGATTCTTCTAGACCGTCATGGCCATCCTGCGGCGTCGTTCAATACGCCGCGCATGGCCTACGGCTACATCCAGTCCGACGGCTCATTTGTTGTCTCTCCGTGATATCATTCGTTTCACATCGCTGTTCGTCCGCCGCGTAACAAATGGTCAGCAGGCAGGTCAATTGATTATTGTGGGCCTCCTGATCGCAATTCCGCTGACAATTTGGAGTGTGCCATGTATCTCCGAGCCACGCATCCCAAGCCGAACAGCACAGTACGAAACAGCGAGAGCGAACGGATCAGGCGCCACGTTTTACAGGTAATGAATGAACGGGGAAGGACTTGCCGTCAATCCTTTCCCGTTTTTTCTTTTTACTATCCTTATTATGCGAGAGATTCTTCTAAGAAAGTTTCCCATCCTAGTATGCAAGCAGTTGAAGACGCGGTAGCGTCCGTGCTAGCATGCAAAGTTTCCGCAGGGAGCGAGGCGATTGCCGATGCGCCTCAAATCGATTTGCGCCGTCCGTTTTTCTTCGGCCACTCGGCCGCCGCTACAATCCTGTAACAAATCGCAGACGCGCCAGTCTGCGCCCTGCCAGCCAGCTTTCCTTCGCCATCCGAAATCCATCGAGGTGAATCATGAAAACCTATAATACGGAGCAAATTCGAAACGTGGGCATTGTAGGCCACGGCGACACGGGGAAGACGCAGCTCGTGTCGTCGTTGCTGTTCACTGCAGGCATGACTCCGCGGCTTGGCAAAGTGACGGATGGCTCGACGGTCACTGACTGGGATGAGGAGGAGATCGCGCGAAAAATTTCCATTCAGACGGGCCTTGCTTACGCCGAATGGCAAGCCGCCGGAGCCGCAGAAAAGACGAAAATAAATTTCTTGGACACTCCCGGCTACTCCACTTTCATCAACGACACCAAGGCCTCGCTGATCGCCGCCGACGCCGCGCTGATCCTTGTGGATGCCGCTGCGGGCTGCCAGGTAGTCACGGAAAAAGTGTGGGATTTCGCCACCGAATACGAATTGCCTCGCGCGTTCCTGATCAATTGGATGGACCGGGAACTAGCCAGCTTCGAGCGCGCTCTAGACTCCATCCAGCAAGTTTTCGGACGCGGCGCGGTGCCGGTGCAGTTGCCGATTGGCGCGGAGAAGAATTTCAAAGGCGTAGTGGATCTGGTCGCCATGAAGGCGCTGCTGTACACGCCGGATGGCGACGGCAAAGCTAAGATCGAAGATATTCCCGCGGATTTAGCGGATGCCGCGAAGGCTGCGCACGAAGCGCTTGTCGAAATGGTCGCAGAGGGAGACGATGAATTGATGCAGGAATTTTTCGATAAAGGGACGCTGCCCGTCGAGGATTTGAAAAAAGGTTTGCATGGCGCTGTCATCGAAAAGCGAATTTTCCCAGTGCTGGCCAGCTCTGCGCTGCGCAATATTGGCAGCGACGCTATTCTGAATTTTATCGTCGAAGAATTTCCCTCGCCGGCCGCTCGCGGCAAAGCCATCGCTTATAAAGAGCCCGAGCGCAAAGGCGAAACTGTCGAGCGAAAAGTGGACGATAAAGAGCCGCTGTCCGTTTTTGTGTTCAAAACGATGGCTGATGCTTTTGCGGGACGCATCAGCTATTTCAAAGTAATGAGCGGAGTTTTGAAAAATGACGCCAATGTCGCGAATTTCAACCGTGGCGGGGTCGAGCGTTTTCAGCATTTGGAAGTTCGCGAGGGAAAAACGGCCACGGCGATCCCGGAATTGCACGCCGGCGACATTGGCAGCATTGCGAAACTGAAAGACACCACCACCGGAGACACGCTTGGCGATAAGGCGGCCACTGTTTATTTTCCTGCAGCGCGGCTTCCTGAGCCGTCTATCACCTTTGCCATTGAGCCGAAGACGCGCGCTGACGAAGATCGCATCGGCGTGGCCATTCACCGCATTCTCGAAGAAGATCCAGCGCTGCGCTTCAGCCGCGATCCACAAACCAAAGAATTTTTACTTTCTGGCGCGGGCCAGCAGCACATCGAAGTGGTGGTCGCGAAATTACACAAACGCTATCACGTCGAATTGACGCTGCATCCGCCGAAAGTGCCGTATCGCGAAACCATTCGTGGCAAAGCGGACGCGGAAGGCAAGCATAAAAAGCAAACCGGCGGCCACGGCCAGTTCGGCCTCTGCCGCATCAAGATGGAGCCGCTGCCGCGCGGCGCGGGGTTCGAATTTGTCGACGACATTTTCGGCGGGGCGATTCCCAAGAACTGGATCCCCTCCGTCGAAAAGGGGATTCGCGACGCCGCCGAGCGCGGATTTCTCGCGGGTTTTCCTGTGGTGGATTTTCGCGCCAGCCTTTACGACGGGAAATATCACGACGTGGATTCCAGCGATATCGCCTTCAAAATTGCAGGCGCGCTGGCATTTAAAGAAGCGATGAAGCAGGCCAAGCCCGCGCTGCTCGAGCCCATCATGAAAGTAGAAGTTTACGCCCCGGACCAGTATTCCGGCGACATCATGGGGAACATCAGCTCGCGGCGCGGACGCATCAGCGGCAGCGAAGCGCGCGGCCACAACGTAATCGTGCGCGCGCAAGTGCCGCTTTCGGAAATGCTCAGCTATGCGAACGATTTGACTTCCATGACCCAGGGACGCGCGGGTTACTCGATGGAATTTTCGCATTACGATTTCGTGCCCGCGGAACAAGCCGAGAAAATCATCGCGGCGCACAAACCGCACGCGGCAGAGGAAGAAGCCGCCAGCGCATAACAAAAAGAAGGCGCGTGTAGCGCAGAGCTTCTGATTTTGAAGCTCTGCGGCTCCTCCTTCGACAAACGAGCGACAGGCAATCTTTGAAGAGATCCTCCGTTCTCAAGCGTTCCGGCATCTACGCTCGTTTCGCTGCCGCTACTCTTATGTTACATTCACCCGCATGTCCATGGAAATCGCGATTCGCACCGAAGACGTCACACGCCGCTTCGGCGAACTAGTCGCCGTCGATCGCGTGAACTTGACAGTGGAAGCGGGACAGTTCTTCGGCTTCCTGGGCCCAAACGGGGCCGGCAAGTCTACCATGATCAAAATGCTCACTGGCCTGCTCGCGCCGTCTTCCGGAAATATCAATATTCTCAATCTCGATCTCGCCACCCACTCTGTGGAAGTCAAAGCCAGCATTGGCGTAGTGCCCGAAGGCCTGGCACTTTTTGGCCGCCTCACCGCCTCCGAATATCTGAACTTTGTTGGCCGCATGTACGGTCTGGATCGCGCCACTGCCGCGCAGCGCGCTCAGGAGCTTTTGGAATTTATGCAGCTCGACGACCGGCCTAAGACTCTGGTCACCGATTTTTCTCACGGGATGCAGAAAAAACTCGCCATGGCCGCGGCGGTCATTCATGGCCCCAAAATTCTGTTCCTCGACGAGCCGTTCGAAGGGGTCGACGCCATCGCCGCCGGCACTCTAAAAGCCATGCTTCAGCGGATGATTGCGCGCGGCGCCACCATTTTCCTCACTTCGCACGTCCTGGAAATCGTGGAGCGCCTGTGCAGCCACGTCGCCATCATTTCCAAGGGACAGTTGGTTGCGCAAGGCTCGCTTGAACAATTGCGCGCGGGAATCGAGGCGCGCCAGGGAGTCACTGCGCCGTCGGACGGGAAGCTCACGCTGGAGCAAATTTTTCTCGATATTGTTGGCGGAACGCGCGAAACCGAACGGGAGCTTACGTGGCTGGGATGACGATTCCGAGCGTGCAGCAGCAAATCCGCCTGATCGCGCGCCTGCGCTGGCTGCTTTTCCAAAATTCGCTGCGCAACATCAAAGGCCGTCTGGAAGCGGTCTCCACCGGCATCCTCTGGCTGATGATGAGCGGCCTCGTTTTCGGCGGCGGCATTTTTTTCGGAATCGCCACCTACTGGCTCATTCAGCAAGGCCATTGGCAATGGCTCGCCGGCCTGCTGTGGATTGTTTTCGCTTTCTGGCAACTCTATCCCATCTTTGCCGCTTCCGTCGGCGCGCAATTCGATTTTGCGAATCTCCTGCGGTTTCCTCTGCGCTTCGCCAGTTTTCTTATTCTTAGTCTTGTTTACGGGCTTTTCGACCCCGGCGCGGTGACCTCGCTGGTCTGGCTTTTCGCCATGTGGATTGGCCTCGTCGTCGCGCGTCCCGCTTTGTTTCTGTGGGGATTTATTGTTCTAGCCGTTTTTGCCGCGCTGAATCTTTTTTTCGCGCGCATGCTTTTCGCGTGGATCGAAAAATGGCTGGCGCGCCGGCGCACGCGCGAAATCCTTGGCTTCATTTTTATCTTAGTCATAATTTCCATCCAGCTCATAGGCCCGATGATGCAGCACTTCCGAAATCAGCACGCGCATCTCGAGAGCGGATGGATTGTGGCGCTGCTGCCCGTCGCCAACGCTTTGCCCGCGGGCGTCGCTGCCCGCGCTTTGCAATTCAGCCTGGCGGGCGCTTTCGTTTCCGCTGCTTATTCGTTTATTTTTGTTCTTCTTTACGCGGCTGCTTTTCTCTGGCTTTTTCGTGTGCGCCTCACCGCGCAATTTCGCGGAGAAAATCTGAGTGAGACTTCCGCGTCGTCGCCTGCTCCCGCTCGTGCTGCGCGGCCGGCTCTTTCGCAAGCCGCCTCTTTGCCAGCCACCGCAAAACGCGCCGGACTATCCGTACTAATCCCGGGAGTTTCCCGCGCCACTTCCGCGATCTTCGAAAAAGAACTGCGTTACGCCTTCCGCAGCGGCCCCATGCTCCTGAACCTTTTCCTTCCGGTGCTCCTCGTGGTGATTTTTGGATTCAGCTTCCGCCAGCAGGGCAGAGGCGACTTCCTGCATCGCGTCCCGCAGATGGTTTTCCCGATCGCTATTGCTTACACTTTCCTGATTCAGATGAACTGGGTCTTCAATTCCTTCGCGTACGAAGGCACCGGCATACAATTTCTGCTGCTTGCGCCGGTGCGTTTTCGCGACGTGCTGCTCGGCAAGAATCTTTTTCTCGGCGGCGTCAGTTTTCTGGACGCGTTGCTTATCTGGGCCGTAGTCAGTTGGATTTTTTCGCCGCCTGCGGTGGTCATCGTCGCGGCCACATTCGCAGCGCTGCTCTACGCGTCGCTGGCGAATTTCGCTGTGGGCAATATACTGTCCGTGTGCTATCCACGTCGCCTCGAATTCGGCGTCTTTCGCCAGAAGCGCCAGGCCGGCGTCACGATGGCTGTGGCGTTTGCTGCGCAAGCCGTGCTCATCGGCATTGGCGCTATCGTGTTCGCGCTAACCCGATTTCTGCATCGTCCAACTCTCGCCATTTTCATTTTCCTCGCGCTCGCCGTCATCACGGGGATCGGTTACCGCATTAGTTTCAGACGCATCGACCGCATCGCCATGAACCACCGCGAAACTCTGACCGCCGAGCTTTGCCGCCAGGAATGAGCCCCGTTGTGAGCTTCCATCCGCGGATTTGTGAGCAGGATTTCTGAGTATCGGCGTGAGTCTTATCGAAAGCGGTGCCCGTCAAATGCGCCGCATCAGGACGGCGCCCGACCGCCATTGCTTCATCATCTTGGCGGTCCGGCGGGGCATGAGCCGCGACCAGATGCGAATCATCCAGCCGCCGGGCATCGGGCGATTCAACTCCCGCGACGCCTGATAAAATTCCCGAAATTCAACGCTCTCCCAGCCGCAGGGGCGAAAAAATTCTTCGGCGGCTTCCGGCGCAAACTGAATGGGCGCGCGCGCCGCGCGCAACTCTTTGCCCCAGTGCTTGTCCATCATTTGCTTCACTTTGGGCGAAGCGATGTCCGTCACCCAATATCGGAAACGCTCGCATTCATGGAGATCCCTTGCCAGAGCGGCCACTTGTTCCTCCGTCAGGTAAGCGAGCAAGCCTTCGGTAATCACAAAAACGTGGCCGGCACTCGAGTTGACGCGCGCGAAGAGTTCGCGCCGCGCCGAAGCATTCGCCAGATCCATCGAAACACGCTCCAGTTGGCAACGCGGTGTTTCCCCGGCCAGCATTTCGGTCTTGTAGTCAATCATTTCCGGCAAATCCACTTCGAGCCAGCGGAGCGTGGCCGGCAGAGAAAGACGGTAGGGCCGCGTGTCGAGCCCCGCGGCAAGATTTATCACCACATCAACCGGCTCGCCGGCCAGGATTTTGAGCAAGATATCGTCGAGCAGCGCGGTGCGAACGATCATGGACCACGATTGCCGCTTGCCTCCACGCAGCGCTTTTACAATTTGCTCGCCGCGCTCCCCTGCGAGCTTCCGCGCATACGGATCGCGGAAAAGGGCGTCGGGGCGTTCCGATTCCATCGCCCGATAGACGGCCACCCATCGTGCCGTGTCCGAAATGTTGCGAATGGCCTGAGTCTTCGATGCTTCGCTCAACGCACCCTCCCGTAATTGCGCTCTATGCTACAGCGAATTCGTTTGGCGTGATATCCCTCGCCAGCTTCAAAAACTTGCAATGGTTCAGTTTGAATTGTGACTCCTTGGGGCCACGATCAAGAAAATTCAAATTGGCCCGCCATCCAAAAAATAATTCATTTGCGCGGAACCGCCTGGAATGTTTATCCTCGAATGTTTTCCCGCAAAACTTCGGGGGTGCAAATTGACTCACGTTCGCCGCATCAGCATCATGGCTTTTATCGCCGCGATTTTCATTTCGTTTGGCTCGGCTGCATTGGCACAGCAGTATCCTCTAAATTTCTACCAGGAAATGCGCTGGCGCATGATCGGGCCGTTCCGCGGAGGACGCACCAAAGCGATTTCCGGCGTGGCCAGCGAGCCCAACGTTTTTTACATCGCTCAGGTGGACGGCGGGATCTGGAAGACCACCGACTACGGCGTAACTTGGAAGCCCATCTTCGATGCGGAACCCACGCAATCCATCGGCGCGCTGGAAGTCGCACCCTCGGACCCAAATATAATTTACGCAGGAAGCGGTGAAGGGCTGCAGCGCCCCGACCTCTCTGTGGGTGACGGAATGTGGAAATCCGTCGACGCGGGGAAAACGTGGACGCACATCGGGCTTGACGACGCGCAGCAAGTTGCGCAACTGGCCATCGATCCGCGCGACCCCAACCGCGTTTTTGTCGCCGTGGTCGGACACCCTTACGGCCCAAGCGAGATGCGCGGAATTTTCCGCACTACAAATGGCGGCCAAACATGGGACAAAGTCCTCTCGAAGGACGAATACACCGGCGGCGGCGACGTGCAAATTGATCCGCAGGACCCCAACACTGTATATGCGTCTTTGTGGGATTCAGTTTCCGGGCCGTGGGAAGATGGCAACGAATACAACGGTCCCAACAGCGGCCTTTTCAAATCTACCGATGGCGGTTCGAATTGGACTCAGCTGACGGAAGGCTTGCCGAAAGATGTCATTCAGGCGTACTTTGCGATTGCACCGAGCGAGCCCAGCCGTGTGTACGCCACCGTTGCTCATGGACGGACAGTTGGGATTTACCGTTCCGATGATGCTGGCGCAAGTTGGACGCGTACAACTGACGATGACCGGCCAACTGGCCGGATAGGCGGCGGCGACCTCCCCGTGCCAAAAGTGGACCCGAAGAATCCTGACGTGGTGTACATCACCAGCACGGTCACGTGGAAATCCGTGGACGGCGGGAAAACCTGGTCCGCCTTGAAGGGCGCGCCCGGCGGCGACGATTACCAGAATATCTGGATCAATCCCAATAATCCGGAAACGATTCTACTGACGTCGGATCAGGGCGCGGTCATCAGCGTGAATGGCGGAAAAACGTGGAGCAATTCGTGGTACACGGAGCCGACCGCGCAGTTCTACCACGTGATTACCGATAACCGTTTTCCGTATTGGGTGTATGGCGGACAGCAGGAGAGCGGCTCAGTCGGCATTGAAAGCCGCGGGAACGACGGCGAGATCACGATTCGCAACTGGCATCCTGTGGGCGTCATTGAATATGGCTACGTGGCTCCCGATCCGTTGCATCCGGACATCATCTATGGTGCGGGACGCACGGACGTTTCGAAATTCAACTGGGTGACCGGGCAAGTGCAGCACGTCACGCCGATTGCCGCGAATTCGCCGAAATATCGGGCGGAACGCACCGAGCCGATTATGTTTTCGCCCGTCGATCCGCATATTTTGTATTACGCCGCAAATTATTTGTTCAAGACCATTAACGGCGGCGAAACGTGGATGACGATCAGCCCGGATCTTTCCCGGCCGCATCCCGGCATCCCTCCGAGTTTGGGGGACATGGGCGCGAATAATCCGCAGGCCGATAAACAGCGAGGCGCGATTTACGCGCTTGGCCCCTCGCCAAAGAGCGTCAATTTGATTTGGGCCGGCACTGACGACGGCTACATCTGGGTGACTCGCGATGGCGGAAAGAATTGGCATAACGTCACTCCTCCGCAAATGACCGCGTGGAGCAAGGTGACGCAGATCGTCGCGTCGCATTATGACGTGAATATCGCTTTTGCTTCGGTCAGCCGTTTCCGCATCAACGACATGAAGCCTTACATCTACCGCACTGATGACGGCGGCAAGCACTGGCAGCTCATCGTCGATGGCCTGCCGGACAACGAGCCTGTGGATACCGTTCGCGAAGATCCGGTTCGCAGAAACTTGCTTTTTGCCGGGACGGAAAACGCGGTGTGGGTTTCGTTCGACGCAGGAGACCACTGGCAGTCGCTGCAATTGAATCTGCCGCATACTTCCATGCGCGATCTTTGGATTCATGACGATGATCTTGTCGTTGGCACGCACGGCCGCGGCTTCTGGATTTTGGACGACATCACTCCGCTGCGGCAAATCACCGACCAGGTCGCGAAATCCCGCGCGTATCTTTTCGAACCCGCGCCGGCCTATCGTTATCGCCGCGACACGAACACCGACACGCCGCTGCCGCCGGAATTCCCTGCAGGGAAAAATCCTCCGGGTGGCGCAGTCATTGATTATTATTTGGCCTCTGCTCAGGCGGGGAAAGTCGCGCTGGGGATATATGATTCTGAGAATAGGCCGGTGCGCTTTTACTCCAGCACCGACGAGATGCCGTTTACCGCTGAAAGTCTTGCCAAAACTTTGCGTGTTCCAACCTATTGGGTCAAGTGGCCCAAAATTCTCTCCGCAGAGGCCGGAATGCACCGCTGGTTGTGGGATCTGCACTACACAGCGCCCAAATCTCTTATGCACGACTACCCCATTTCGGCCGTTCCGCACGACACGCCGGAGTATCCGCTAGGGCCGCGCGCGCTTCCCGGCGTTTACACGGTGATGCTGACGGTTGGCGCTCGCACGTACCATCAGACGCTGACAGTGAAGGAAGATCCGCGCGTCCATGTCGCGCCGGCGTCCCTTGAAGCGCAATTCGCGCTCGAACAGCGGCTCACCGCCGGCATGAATCACAGCTACGATGCCATACAGCAAATCAAGAAATTCCGCCAGGATCTGAAGAAAAGGACCGGAGAATCCAGTGGAATTTCCGAGGAGCAGATTCCCGCGCTCGACAAGAAAGCTGCGGACCTCGCTGGAGGCGGAGGCCCGCGCGGATTCTTTGGCGCTCAGGGAGGGACTGATACTTTCATGCGCCTCAACCTTGAGTGTGCGCAGCTTTACGCGCAGATTGACGGCGCCGATGCCGCTCCTACGGCGGCGCAGGAAGCTGCAGGACGCGATCTTGAGACAAAGCTGGATGGACTTCTCGCGCAATGGAAGCAGTTGCAGGTGCAATCCGCAAGGCGAAAATAGCTGACGGCTCGGCGCGCATCAGGCTCAATGCCCGGTATGACGGGAAAGCCACGTGCGCCTGAAAAGTTCACGACGGCGAATACGCGAAAAGCTCTGCGCGCTTTAGCTGATCCGCGAAAAGCGCGCGTTCACCGCGGCTTCTTCAAAGAAACAGACGATATTTTCCTGGGCGTCACGTCGCCACAAATTCGTCAGCTGGCCCGCCAGTTTCAAAGCTTGCCGCTCGGCGCTCTGAGCGAACTGATGAAATCGCACATTCACGACGAACGTTCCCTGGCGCATGCGATTCTGGTGCAGAAATTCCGGGCGGGTGATGCTGGCGCCCAGGAAAAAATCTTTCGCTTCTACATACGCAATCGAAAATCTATTCGCAGCTGGGACAGCGTAGACGATAGCGCGCCTTACATCGCTAGGCCTTACTTGCTCCATCGCAGCAAAGCGATTTTGAATGAACTCGCACCCTCGAAGCGCCTGTGGGACCGGCGTATCGCCATCGTGGCGACGTGGTGGTTCATCCGGCACGGAGAAACAGCGACGACATTGAGAATTGCGCGGAAGCTGCTCAAGGATAAAGAAGACCTGATCCACTAAGCCACGGGTTGGATGCTGCGCGAAGGTTGACAAGCGCGACCTATCCGCGCTGAAGCGCTTTCTGCGCAATCATTCGCACGCGATGCCGCGAACTGCGCTGCGCTCTGCGATCGAACGCTTTTCGCGGGAGGAAAAGTTTATCTGGCTGCGCAGAAAGGTTTCAGTTTAAAGCCGTGATTCGGCGGAGCTGTTCGCCAATAGCGTTTCACGTTTTCGAGGGAAGAACTCCGTTTTTCAGCATGGGCATCGAGCGGATGCGCATTCCCACCGCGTCGAAAATCGCATTGGCCACCGCCGGCGCAATTCCTACGATCGGCGTTTCGCCCGCGCCAAACGACTGCTCGTCTTTGCGATTGACCAGGACAACTTTAATTTCCGGTTCGTCCTTGAACCGCGGAAGCCGGTATTGCGCGAAATGCGGGTTGAGAATTCGCCCATTGTCGAATTCGATGGCTTCGTAAAGCGCGCCGCCAATGCCCATGGTAATCGCGCCAGCGATGGAATTTTCCAGGCCGTCGGGATTCACGATCGCTCCGCAATCGAAGGCCTGGACGACGCGTACGATTTTGACTTCGCCGCTGGATTGGTCAACAGCAACTTCGGCGAAAGTTGCGATGTGTCCGCCCTTCTCGATTCCGCCAGCGATTCCGAAACCATGCCCGGGCTGCTTCTTGCGGTCCTTCCACTCGAATTGCTCAGCGGCCGCCTGGTAAACGGCGCGCAGCCGGGCGTGCTGCAAATTCTTCATGCGAAAGTCCAGTGGATCCATGCCGCACGCGTGTGCCAGTTCGTCCATATGAGATTCGCGCGCGAAATGATTCGCCGCCGCCGCGAGCGAGCGGTACGATCCTTGGCGCAGCGGCGCCTTCACCGGATGAAACTCGGTGAGTTGATTTGGGACTTCGTACATTGTGGCAATGGCGGAGGGTCCCGAGTTGTAATTGTGGAATTCCCATGCGGTCAGCGTCCCATCAGCATTCGCGCCCGCTTTGATTTCGATCAAGCCGGCCGGGCGGAAATAGGCCCAGGTAAATTCCTCTTCGCGCGTCCAGAGCAAATGGACGGGGCGCTTTGCCGCTTGCGCCAGCCTGGCCGCCTCTACCGCGCATTCGCCGGAGTGCTTTCCACCGTAGGCGGCGCCCATGTCCGGCATCATTACGCGCACTTTGTCTTCCGGCAAATGGAAGGCGTCCATTAGCTCCTGCCGCACTCCGAAGGGCCGCTGCGTTCCGGTCCAAACGGTCAACTTGCCGTCGTTCCATTCCGCAAGGGCCGCGCGCGGCTCGAGCGGGCAGTGCGCGATGTAGGCAATCGTGTATTCCGCGTCGACACGGTGCGCTGCGGAGGACAATGCCTCGTTTATGTTTCCCTTCGATTGGCGAAAGCGATTTTCCTCCTGTGGATCGCTTTCTGTATTCTGCCTCAGATACTCGAAGAGCTCTTTGCTCGAAGATTGCGGCGTCGTTTTCCACTGCGCCTTCACCGCCGCAGCTGCGTGCTCGGCGGTCAATTCATCGGGCGCGGCCACGCCGACGAAATCGCCATCATGCACCGTAATAACGCCAGCCATTGCTTTAGCGCCGCTTAGGTCAACATTCTCGAGCGTTGCTCCAAATGCGCTCGGCCGCACGATTTTTCCGTAGAGCATGCCAGGCAATTTCATGTCCGCAGGATATTTGTGTTTGCCAGTGACAAAATCACGGGCATCAATTTTGTGAATGGGTTTTCCGGCGATTTTCCATTCGCTCGCCGGCGTTACTGGATCCTCCGCGGGAATATCCTGAGCGAGCAACTGCCCCTGCGCCAGTTCGCCATAGCTCAGCGAACGGCTTGACGCCGGATCGGTCACTTTGCCATTTTCCGCTACGAGCATCTTCGAATCCGCGTTCCACCTTTTCGCGGCAAGTCCAACAAGGACCTCGCGCGCCGCATACGATACGCGGCGAAGTTGCGTGCCCATCTGAGGGGTTGTGCGGCTGCCGAACGTGCCCATATCAAACGGCGTGAGCTGCGTATCGCCCATGACCATCTGTATCGCATCCAGAACTACGTGCAGCTCGTCGGCGACCGTCTGCGCCAGCGAGGTGCGAATGTTCTGCCCAATCTCGACCTTTCCCGTGAATACGGTAATGCTCCCATCCGGAGCGATGTGCAGCCACGCATCAATGGCCCGCGGCATCTCTTCTCGCTGGAAGCCGCGCGCACGTCCCCCGGACTCTTGAAACGCCAGCGCATCTTTGGCCACGATCAGCACGGCGATGCCGCCGCCGATGGACTTCATGAAGCTGCGCCGGTCCATCGCGAAATGGTGCAACGGCAGAGCGCGCGCTTCGTAGCGTTCGACTTCTAGAACCGTATCCTGCAATATTTCGCCGCCGGCCTTTTCGCCGCTCATCACGCCCTCTCTTTGATTCTTTTCGAGGCCAGGCTGATCGCTTCGGTGATTCGTTGATAAGTCCCGCAACGGCAGAGATGCGGATTCATATACTCGACAATCTCCGCATGGCTCGGACTCGCATTGTGGTTGAGCAAGCTCACCGCGCCTAAAATCATCCCCGAGGTGCAATACGCGCACTGCATCGCATCCACATCAATGAATGCCTGCTGCACGGGGTGCAGTTCGCCATTCTTTTCCAGTCCTTCGATGGTGGTGATTTTTCGCTGACCCACGTCGCCGACACGCGTCCGGCAGGAATGCCGCGGATAGCCGTCAATTAGCACGGTGCAGGCCGCGCATTGTCCCTCGCCACAGCCATATTTCGTGCCGGTAAGGTCAAGCTGGTCGCGTATCACGCTCAACAGCGTAGCTTCCGCAACCACATCGAGTGTGCGTTCTATTCCATTTACATTTAGGTGTGTCACTCGGGCCATCGTATTTTCCTCAAAGGCAAGCGCCGGACTGGGAGACCTCCATTCTAGTCCTCGGCAATGAAAACCGTCAACGCACGTCGGTGAGCCGGAAGGTCAGCGACAATTCCTCGGCAACCGGCACGTATAAACGTACGCGGGCGGCAAATTCCGCCAGATAATTCGCGATTCCACAGAGTCGAAATAATCGTACAGCAGCGGCTTCAGACTTAACCTGCGCAGCCGGCCATTCGAAAATTGCATTGCGTGAACATACTGAAATTGCGTCAGCGCCGTGTGCGGGCGCACAAACGGAATCAAACTATCGAAGATTCTGCGGCGCTTTCGCTCAGACATGAATCCCAGTCCCAACGACGATACCACCGCGTCGGCATGATCGTAGCCGCGCTGCCGCAGTTCCTCTTCAATGTTCTCGACGCTTTCGTTGATGAGCACCAACCGAGAGTCGTGAAAATTCGCTTTCAGGTAGGAGATAAACCGCGGATTGATTTCAAATGCCAGCAGTGTTGCGCGTCGCGGCAGTTCCTGGAGAAGCGCCCGCGTCATTGAGCCTGTGCCCGCTCCCAGTTCCACCGCAATCGAAGTTTCAGAAAGCGGCAGCGGCTCAACCATTGCGGACGCTAGATGAACCGAACTCGGAGAAATGGCGGCGACGGTGTAAAAGTCCGCCAGCACCTCGGCAGTGAACGTTTTCAAGCTCATAGTCCTTAAGTTCAAAGCTTACCTCACATTCCTGCCATTGTCAGTGGCGCTGTGCGCCGGGCTCAATGGGCTCGAAATGCGCACGCCGCAATTCGTTATTTAATCGCGGCAGATCCGTTGACAAAATCGCCTGCCATTTTTCCAACGCCGTGTTCACAATTTGACTGTCCTGTGCAAAGGCGGTGGAAGCATCCGTTGACGGTGCCACATCGTCACTTTCCACCACGAGTTCAAGCTGTCCCAATTCGACTGAAACGTAGCGTAGCGTCGTACGGTCCACCGTTACCGGCCCGTTGCTAATCGCCAGAGGACTTGCAGCCTGCGCTCCCAGAACCGCCGAGACTTTCTCTTCGATGGCCTTGATGCTTTCCGCCAGCTCTTTTCGGGATGCGGTTTTTGTATCAACTGCATTCAGTTGCTGCTGCACGCTCATTGCCTGCCGCGAAGCCGCTTCGCCTTCCGCGCTTTTGGCCAGGATTTCCTCGGCCAAATCGAGCTGTTTCTGCAGATCGTCCTGAGAAACCTTTACGCGCGGATCCATCTTGACCGTCAGTTGCTCCTCAGCGGTTCCTCCATCCACGCTAAGTTTGACAGTATATTGTCCTGGAACCACCCAGGGTCCTCCGCCAAAGCCGAACATGGCCATCATCACCGCCATTCCTCCTCTGGCTCTGCCGCCGCCCGCGCTCGGATAATGCAGATCCCAGCTAAACCGATGCATTCCCGGCGCGGCAGAAAGCGCCTCTGGGGGAGGCACCCACGAAGCGGGAATGTCCAATACCTTCGGATTTATCGGCGGAAAATGATCCGCACTCGAATACCGCCGGACCAGCTTTCCGTTGCTGTCGAAAATTTCGAGTGTTACCGGTCCTTGGGGCGCCGATTTCAAGTAATAATCCAGTATCGCTCCATTCGGCGGGTTCTCTCCCGCTGGAACTTCGGCCGGCAACGGCGTTCCTTCATCGGAACCAGGCCTTATTCTCCAGGCTGTTTCGGGCTTGAAAAGATAACCTTTGGAATTTGCGACCTGCACCGACGCTTGCCGTAAGGGACTGATGTCGTCCAAAATCCAGAAAGCGCGCCCGTGCGTGGCCACCACCAAATCCTCTCCGTGGACTTTGATATCACGTATCGACACCGTGGGCATATTTAGTTTCAGCGGCTGCCATTGCGCGCCATCATTGAACGAAATAAAAATGCCCGTTTCTGTTCCGGCATAGAGCAGCCCGCGCCGCACGGGATCTCCGCGAATCACATTGATGTAGCTTCCTACCGGAATTCCGTTAGTTATCTCCTGCCAGCTTTTTCCGCTGTCGCGCGTCACGAACATATAGGGTTTCAAGTCGTCGAGCCGGTGGCGGTCAACTGCGGCGAACGCTTCATTCGCGTCGAAATGCGACGCTTCGATTTGTGTGACTTTGCTCCACGGCGTCAGCGCTGGCGGCGTGACGTTCTGCCAATTTTTTCCTCCATCGGAGGTCATCTGAATATTTCCGTCATCCGTTCCGGTCCAAATTAGATCCTTGTTCAGCGGTGACGGCGAGATTGTGTAGATCAGTCCGTGGCGGCCATTGCCGTCGACGTCATTCGCCGTGGCGGGATCGAGATTCGGAGGCGTTCCGGGATACGCGCGCGTCAAATCGGGACTGATGATTTGCCAGCTTTGCCCGCCGTCCGTCGTTTTGAACAGTACCTGTGTGCCGAAATACAGCGCATGCGGGTCGACCGGCGAAAACACCAGCGGCTGCGTCCACGTGTGCCGGTAATTTCCCGGATGCGCCAGCTCGGGCGTCACTTGCTGATTTGCACCGGTGAAAATGTTGTACCGCGACACCGTTCCGCCAAAGAGAATGCCCGGATTGAGCGGGTCCGCCGCAATGTAGCCGTTCTCGCCGCCGACGCTAATTGGCAGCCAGTC
Organism: Candidatus Acidiferrales bacterium; assembly: GCA_035933545.1. Lineage (GTDB taxonomy): Bacteria > Acidobacteriota > Terriglobia > Acidiferrales > UBA7541 > DAHUXN01. The sequence goes on from DASYYQ010000129.1 coordinate 17,497, forward strand.
CCGCGCCGTTATTCCGCGATGACGGCTGCGGCTTGTAGTCCCCGCCGCACCGCTGTCCTGTTGCGCGCCATAAACCCAATAAGGGAATCGGTTGTCCGTTTCGACATGATAAAACTGCCCAATCGGCTCGTTGTACCAGGAACTCCACGTCTTCGCATAATCCACGCTAATAATCACGCCCTGGTCGCTGCCCAGAATCATGCGGTCGGGGTCATTTGGCTCAATCCAAAGCGTGTGATAATCATCGCCTCCTGGCGCGCCCTTAATCGCTGTGAAGCTTGCGCCGCCGTCTGTTGAGCGGTAGGTCGAAGTATTCATCACGTAGACTACATCAGCATTTTTCGGGTCTACAGTGATGCCGCCGAAATACCATCCGCGTCCCCAAATACGCGACTCGTTGTCGTCCAGCCGCCACGTTTGTCCTGCATCGTCGGAGCGGAAGAGTCCGCCCTTTTTTGCGTCGACCAGCGCGTAAACGCGATTTGAATCTGTCGGCGCCACTGTGACGCCAATGCGCCCGAGCCCTTCCGTAGGCAAGCCGTTGGTTAATTGCGTCCAGTTGTCTCCGCCATCGGTGGATTTGTAAAGTCCGCTGCCTGGCCCGTTCGAAGGGGGATAGACGTTCCATGGAGGCCGCCGCGTCTGCCACAGCGCCGCGTAAATCGTTTTGGAATTTTGTGGATCGAACGCCAAATCTATCGCGCCGGTGTTTTCGTCCTTATACAAAATCTTCTTCCATGTTGCGCCGCCATCGGTGGAACGGAAAACGCCGCGCTCCGCGTTTGGTCCGTAAGAATGGCCCAGCGCCGCCACGTAAACCAGGTTCGCGTCATGCGGGTCAACCAGAATGTCCGCAATTTGCCGTGTGTCTTCGAGGCCGATGTGCTTCCAGGTTTTTCCGCCATCCAGCGATTTGTACATTCCATTGCCATAGGAAATGTCCGAACGCATGTCCGGCTCGCCGGAGCCGACGTAAACGACATTCGTATCGGAAGGCGCCACCGCAATAGCGCCAATGGAAGCAATTTTCTCGGCATCAAAAACCGGCTTCCACACACGCCCCGTGTCCGTTGTCTTCCACACGCCGCCGCCCACTGCGCCGAAGTAAAAAACATCCGGCTGCCCTGGCACGCCTGTTACCGCGACCGCGCGTCCTCCACGAAATGGCCCAATCATGCGGTAGCGCATCCCGCTGAACAGACTCGGATCCATCTCCTGCGCAAGAACCGTTTTTGAACTGAAAAATGGCAAAATCATCAGCAAGCACGTAGCAGCGGCAAGCGGCAAAATAGCGCGACGAAGACGACTCAATTTATCTCTCCTCGTTTTTCAATATTGCAAAAGAAGCGCGAGTATATACCCGCTACGCGATGTTCGACTACAAGACGAAACGCGGAGCACCGGCGTTTCTCCATTTTGTTGCGACCTTCACGCCGTCCATTTAATCGAATTTATGGAACCCACATTAGGTGAATCATGAATTTGCCTAAACGTGTTTTAGGCTTGAGCAGCCTCGAAATTACAACCGTTGGCTTTGGCACCTGGGCCATCGGTGGCGGAGGGTGGGCCTTCTCCTGGGGGCCGCAAGACGATGCTAGTTCGCTCGCCGCGATGCGCCACGCCATCGAGCTCGGAATCAACTGGATCGATACAGCCGCAGTCTACGGCCTGGGCCATTCCGAAGAACTTGTCGGCAAACTTTTCCGCGACCTGTCGCCCTCCGAACGTCCCTCTGTTTTCACCAAATGCGGAGTCGTTTGGGACAGTGACAATCGCATGGTACCCGGCAAGCGTCTGTTGACCCCTGAATCTATTCGCGCCGAATGTGAAGCTTCTCTTCGCCGGCTCGGCGTCGAACGCATCGATCTTTACCAACTCCATTGGCCCGACGAAAGCGGCACGCGCGTCGAGGATTCCTGGGCCACCATGTCGCAGCTCGTCAGCGAAGGAAAAGTTCGCGTGCCCGGGGTCTGCAATTTCACCGCGGATTTGATGGAGCGCTGCGAACCCATACACCATGTAGAATCCCTGCAACCGCCATTCTCTCTGATTCGCCGCCAAGTGGCAGAAAAGGGCCTGCCCTGGTGCGTTCAGCACAAGACGGGAGTCATTTGTTACAGCCCTATGCAATCCGGAATGCTGACCGACTCGTTTTCTGCCGAGCGCGTGGCCAGAATGTCCCGGGAAGATTGGCGCAGGGGATCTGAGGAGTTCCGGCAGCCAAAATTGGGCCGAAATCTTGCGCTGCGCGATGCGCTGCATCCTGTCGCCAAGCGTCACAACGCTGCCGTCGCGGAAGTAGCTGTGGCTTGGACGCTTGCTTGGCCGGGCGTTACGGGTGCAATCGTTGGGGCGCGCTCGCCCGAGCAAGTTGATGGCTGGATTCGCGCTGCTGGGCTCGAACTCACCTCCGCCGATCTCGATGAGATTGCCGCTGTAATCGAGCGCACGGGTGCGGGCGCAGGCCCTGCCAAGCCACCCGCTTCCAGCTCAGGTACGCGACGCCTAAATCAAGCCTTGCGGAAGGCAAATCCGTGAACGGCGAAGTGGAGAGTGGCCACCCACGAAGAACCCTGTGTATAATCCTTAATATGTGCTAAGGCAAACGCCTGATTTTGCGCATGCTCGCCCATCGCTAGACTACTGAGGCCTTGCTCACGCAGTTTACTCGGAGGAACCAATCCAATGAAATTCCTGTACCTGCTTGCGCTCCTGCTCGTTTCTGTCTTCGCCGCAAAGTCCGTTTTTGGTGACACGGTTGTCCTCAAGAACGGCGACCATCTCACCGGGACAATCACTGCGTTAGACAGTAAGGACGTAACACTGAAAACGGACGCGGCTGGCGAAATCAAAATAAAATGGTCTTCCGTCCAACAGTTGACTTCCGACCAGCCAATGTACGTGGCCACCCCTGAAAAGCAGACCGTCAGCGGGACCGTCGCGCTCGAAGGCGCCGATCTGGTGGTTCATACCGCGACGGCGGGCGATGTCCACGTACCCGTCGCGCAGCTAACCATTGTTCGCTCTGAACAGGAGCAGCAGGCTTATGAGAAAAAGCTGCATCCCAGTTTACTTAATGATTGGGCTGGTGCAGTAAACGTTGGATTTGCTCTCGCCCGCGGAAATAGCAACACCACCGATCTGAATGTCGGCTTCGCGGGCGACCGCAAGACCATTTCTGACGAAATCAAACTTGCGCTAACTTCTGTGTACTCCCGAACTGGAGTTTCGACCTCTGGAGCGCCTAGCCGGGTGACCGCCAGCGAGATTCTGGGCGCGGCCGAGTATGATAAGAACGTCTCCAAGCGGCTTTTTTTGTTCGCTAGCGCAGATTTCACGCATGACGCTTTGCAGGACTTGGTTTTGCGCTCTATTTATACGGGCGGCGTAGGCTGGCATTTCATCAACAGGCCCACGACAACACTCGACGCCATCGTCGGTTTGAACTACACGCGTGAAACCTACAACAGCAGCGCGACGGCGCTCGCACCGGCTCTTAAGGTAAACCGCAACTTGCCTGGCATCACCACAGGCGAAAGCTTCATGCACAAGTTCTCTTCGAACACTGCGGTCACCGAGGCGTTCAACTTCTATCCTGATCTGAGCGACCTGAGCCAATACCGATTTTCATTAGATTCTGCCGTGGTCACCAAAATCAAGAAATGGCTGGGCTGGCAAGCCTCGCTGAGCGACCGTTACGTCACGAATCCGCCGATTCCCGGCACAAAGTCCAACGACGTGATTCTGTCCACGGGGCTGAACATTTCTTTCAACTACTAAAGGTCATCTCCGATTCAGATGGATGGCGCGAGGCTTCGTCTGGTCCCGTCCAAACTAGGCGCTCCTTGCGTGCTGCTTGGCGTATGTGCCCATGAGCTCAGCCTCTTCTATGACTATGTCTTCTATCGCCGCTTTCACTTCTTCGGCATTCGCTCCTGGATTTAAGGCCAAGTTCCTTTCGCAGCGCATAAAGTCTCGCAAAATAGCGATGCGTTCCCGAAGGCGGACAGGGACCCGTATATCCAAGTTTCCCCGCGTCGTTCTGGCCCTGCAGCCCCAAGTTTGCGACCTTCGCTTCCTTGGGCCTGTTCTCTTGAACTCGCGTCACGGTTCGCGGAATCCCATACAACAGCCAATGCGTGAATCCTTTTAATCCGGGGGCATCGGGATCGTGCAGAATCAACGCGAATTCCTTTGCTTCTTTCGGCGCATCCTCCCAAGAGAATTCGGGAGAAATGTTCTCGCCTTCACACGTAAAACGTCTGGGAATTGGCTGTCCTCGTTCAAAAGCGGAGCTCGCGAGCCGCATAAAAAGGCCTCCTCGCCGGAAAGTCATTTTTTAAAAATGGCGCGGTCTTCAATGTGATGATGGCTCGAAGAGCTTTACGCGGGCAATCGGACATTTCTTGTAGAGCAAATGCTGTTGGATGCCGTTGTTTGGAATTTACATCCTCCTCAAGAGCGATACATATTTGGCCCGATTGCAGGTGAGCCTTGGGATGTTTTAATTTTTCATGGGAAAGGACTCTCATGCCAGCAAGAAGACGGAAAAGGAAAAAAACGAATAAGAATGAGAGATGGATTGCGCAGGTCAAAACCGTTTCGACATTTCCTCCGCCAGGATTATTCACCAAAGACGCATCCACTATCGCTAAATCCCTGGCTTCCAAGAAAGTCTCGCCGAAAGGACCACAATCGGGCATGCGCATGCTCAACTATTTTATTAATCGCGCCGGCCGTGGGCTCAGCGCTTCACGCCGCGCCGAGCTAGAAAGAGCAAAATCCCTGCTATCGAAACGCATTCGCGAAAAAAAACAATCTGGCCGCAAGCGCGCCGCCTAGCGATCGTACTTTAGTTCAACAATCCTTCCGCATGCATCAACTCCGCGTTCAGCAGCGCTGCGCCGGCCGCCCCGCGAATCGTATTGTGTCCAAGCAGCACGAATTTGTAACCCAACACGGGGCATTCCCGCAGCCGGCCAACCTGCACCGCCATGCCACCGAAACGCTCAACGTCTAATCGGGGCTGCGGACGATCCTCGGAATCCACATACACAATCGCGCGCCGCGGAGCATGAGGCAGTTCCAATTCTTGCGGCCTTCCGGCAAATTTCTCAAACGCTTCGCGTATTTCGTCACACTCTACGTGACTTCGCAAACTCACCGAAACCGCCTCGGTATGTCCATTCACGACGGGAACTCGTGTCGTCTGTGCGCTAATGCACATCGGCGCCGGCGCAAATCCATCCCCAATGAATTTCCCAAGAATTTTGCGCGCCTCGTTCTCGATTTTCTCCTCTTCGCCCGCAATAAATGGAATCACATTGCCCAGCGCGTCCAGAGACGCCACCCCCGGATGCCCTGCTCCCGAGAGCGCCTGCAGCGTGGTAACCATCACTTTCTCCGGCTCGAATTCCCGCAAAGCCCCGAGCGCCATTGCCAGAAAAATCGTCGAACAGTTCGGATTGGTCACTAGCGCGCCGCTCCAGCCCTTCTTTTTTTTCTGCATAGCCAGGGCCGCCAAATGATGCGCATTAACTTCCGGGATTACCAGCGGGACGCACGCGTCCATGCGATAATTTCGCGCATTGCTCAATACGATGTGCCCTGCTGCTGCAAATGCTCCTTCCATTTCTCCTGCCACTGATGCGTCCAGCGCCGAGAAAATGACTTTCGGCGCCGCTCCCGCTTTTGGCGATTCCACCGCCAGCCGTGCCGCTTCCTCTGGCAACGGATTCGCCAGACGCCATGCCAAATCTTTGTAGCGCTTTCCGGTGGAGCGCTCGCTGGCCGAAATCCACACCAAACGAAACCAGGGATGGTCAGCCAGCATGGCGATGAAATGCTGACCGACAACGCCCGTTGCACCCAAAACTCCAACTTCGACTTTTGCTGTGCTGTTCACTGGACGCACTACCGTGCGACCGCTACGGCAGTGTGCTTTTCGTTCCGGACGCTTTCAACTTGCTTCAGGCCTGCGATCAAATCTGCCACAAGGTCTTTCGCGTTCTCGCATCCCGGCGAAAGCCTTATCAGCGTATCGGAAAGCCCCAGCCGCGCGCGTTCTTCCGCCGGGATCGAAGCATGTGTCATCCGTGCGGGGTGGCAAATGAGCGCCTTCACTCCGCCCAGGCTCTCACCCAATGTGAAGTAACGTCGTGAAGAAACGAAAGCTGTCACCTCGTCGACAGTTCCGTCCAGCTCAAAGGACACCATTCCGCCAAAGCCAGACATTTGCCGCCCCGCAATCTCGTGGCCTGGATGCTCTGGAAGTCCCGGAAAATACACGCGGCGCACAAGCCTGTGACTACGCAACGCATCCGCGATTGCCGCCGCGTTTGCCGCGTGACGCTGCATTCTCAATTCTAGCGTTTGCAATCCCCGCAGCGTCAGCCAGCAGTCGAATGGCGAAGGAACCGGGCCTGTGGCATTCTGCAGAAATTTCACTGGCTCAAAAATTGCCGCATCTTTCGCCAGCACAGCGCCCTGAATCAAATCGGAGTGCCCGGCCAGATATTTCGTGACGCTGTGCACTACGATGTCCGCGCCCAGCCGAAACGGCTGCTGAAAATACGGCGACGCGAACGTGTTATCCACCACCACTAAAGCGCCGCGCTCATGCGCCACTTTGGTGATCGCTTCAATGTCGTAAACGAGCAGCCGCGGATTCGTCGGCGATTCAATCCACACCAGCCGTGTTTTGCGCGTGACCGCTGCTTCGAGCGCGGCGGCGTCAGCAATGTCAATCTGGTGAATCACGCAGCCCATCGGCTTGAACACGCGGTTCAAAATACGGTACGTCCCGCCATAGGTGTCCAGTGGAATCACGATTTCGTCTCCGGGCCGCAGATACGCCTGAAAAATCGCATTTTCCGCAGCCAGTCCGGACGCATACACCGCAGCGTGCTCAACTCCTTCCAGGTTGGCGAGCACCTTCTCCAGCCGCTTGCGTGTGGGATTATTCGTTCGCGAATAATCGAACCCGCGATGCTCGCCGGGCGCTTGCTGCTCGTATGTCGAGGTCTGAAAAATGGGCGCAATCAGCGCCCCTGTTTCCGGTTCTGCTTCCTGCCCCGCATGAATCGTTCTTGTCGCAAAATCCATTTTTGCTTCTCCTCTCGATAATTTAATTCCACTGGCCCTTTGAAATTTCGCCGCAATCAGCATCAAACAGTTGATGCAACTTCGTCCGGCGCTCCCACAAAATCGCACTGCCCTATTTCTGCTTTGGCCGTGATCCAACTTTCCGGCGCACGCGTCTCCAAACTCCGCACCACCAGCGGCAAATCGCATCGTTCCGCCGCCTCGATTGCCTGCCGCTGAACCAGTTCGCATCCCTCATCGGCCATGGCCAGCGCCTGAACAAACGAAAGTTTTGGCAAATGCTTTGCGTCCGCGTGCCAACGCGGATTGCCCGTGAAATATCCCGGTACGTCCTTGATCAATTCGCATCGCGAAGCCCCCAGTCCCGCGGCAATCAGCACCGCCGTTAAATCCGAGCCGCCGCGCCCTAACGTCACGATCGCGCCCGCACGATCCGTCGCCAAAAATCCGGGAACAATCGCGGCTCGCTTCGTGGCCAGGACATCAAAAATTGTTGCTGAATGAAATTGTGCCGCTGCCGCTTCACATCCCCGCTCTGCAATTCGTAATCCAGTCTGCCGTACGTCCAAGGCCGTCGCGCGGATTCCCTCTGCCTGCAAATGCAGGGCGAGCCGTGCCACAGAGCGCAATTCACCCGTGGACCACAGTAAATCCAGCGCCGCTTTATCCGGCTCCGCGGCAATGGTCTGCGCCTCGCGCAGCAGAGAATCTGTTTCTCCGTTCTGCGCGGAAACCACCACCAACAATTTTTCCGTGGAATTTTTCTCCAGCCGTTGCGCGATGAATCGCGCAGCTCGCCGGTAGGAAACCGGCCCCGTAAGAATCGAGCCGCCTAGCTTGATCACTGCAACGAAAGTAGACTCGGACCCAGCCTCATTCGCGCGCACGCAAAAGCCTCCTGGCTGCGCAAAGGAAAACAGCATCGCGCCTTCCAGGACGCCTGCACGTTGGCATGGAAAAGAGTGAAGGAATACACTCGCTCCAAGCGCAAAATGCGGTGTGCGCCGCGCGGGCGAAAACGCTAGCTTTCGCCAGCATTCTTCACCGTTGCGATTCAGTTGGGGTCAGAATCTTCAGTAGATCGGATTCGATCAGCCGAGGATCTTATCTATCCCCATCGGGCAGGAATTAGCACCTTGGTTCTCGGACCAGGTTGCTGTGGCTTCGTCGGGCCTGTCCCCTCTGCCACTCTGGATAAGCGCTGCCGTTTGGCAGCAGACGAAGTATACAGTCTCATTTTTCCCTGTCAAGGCACAAAATTTTCCACGAATTTTCTGAGCCACCCGCGCCGAAGAACGGGCATCCGTGAACCTAGGAGGTGGTTTATGACCAACTTGGTTTCTCGAAACACTTTTTTTCAGGATCTCGTCGATTTTCGACGCGACTTCGATCAAATTTTCAATCGCATGTTGAATGGCAGCTCTGCGGGAGAGCTGCAAACCACCAGTCAGCCTGCCTCGTTTGCTCCCGCCGTCGAATTCTACATTGACAAAGACGGCAAAGCCTTCCACTGCCGCATCTCTCTTCCCGGAATTGATCCCAAGAACGTTCAAATCCGCGCGCTCTCCGCATCCGCGCTTCCGTGCCGCATCGAAATCAAAACTGCCCAGCAAGCCAAACAGATGGCTGCTTAGACAAATCATACTGCGCTCAAACCGCCTCACCGCAGTCTTCTCTTCCAGCCACGCAATGAAACAGCGACCACCAGAGATCTCATGCCTTTGGAGCCTGTAACTCTGTAACTCTGATAGTATCCGCGCAGGGCCGCCCGTAGGACGAGGCTGCTCTGTTCCTTGCGGTGCTGTACATCAACTAAAGTCCTTTGTGCAAAGCCCAGATAACCGCTCAATTCCGCTTTTAACTTAGCACATAGCTATTTCATGCACTCCGGACCACTTCGGAGGTGCCTTCCATTTTCCACTTTTCCACCGGCTGTAATCCCGAATTCTCGCCGTTTTTACCCGCCGTTCACGCCCCATTCATATTTGTCCGTTTGAATGCGTGGGCAGCGAGACAGGTCCTAGTCCTCTTCAAAAAGGCAATCTCAAAAATGATGTCGTTCGATGTGTCCGCGATTATTCAGCCGAGAATCGGAAAGGAATGTCCTATGCGCCTTAAGAGAATATTTGGAATGTCCTATGCGCCTTAAGAGAATATTTGTCCTAACTATCTTTGTTTTCATTTTTGTCGGCGTTTGCTCCACTTTTGCGCAAACCGACCGGGCCACGCTGGAAGGCACCGTCACTGATCAGAGCGGCGGCGTTGTTCCAGGCGCAGCCGTGACCGCTACAGAAGTAGATACTGGCGTCTCGCAAACGCGCAGTACGAACCACGTGGGATACTATTTGTTCCCTGGGCTTGCTGTTGGCAGATACACGGTCAGCATTTCGAAGAACGGCTTCCGCACAAAGGTTCTGCAAAACGCCATGCTCCTGGTCGGGCAGAATCACACGTTGGACACCCAATTGAGCGTCGGACAGGTATCCGAAAAAGTAGTCGTCAACGCGCAAGCCGAACCCGCTGAGCGGACCTCAGCCGCACAAGCTTCCGTGATCACCAGCACGCAAATCGCAGATCTTCCCTCAAACGGACGCGACTGGGACAGCTTTACTCTGCTGGCGCCGTTCGCGCAGGATGACGGAGGCGGCGACGAGCGCACCATTCGCTTCGCCGGCCGCGCCCGCGATGACAACAATTTCAGCTTCGATGGCGTAGACGCGGGCGGCATTCAGGAGCAAGCCCAGAAATCCTCGGTTCGCCTGCAAGTTTCCCCGGATGCGGTAGCTGAATATCGCGTGAACAGCGCCCTGTACGACGTCGAATACGGAACCCAGTCCGGTGGGCAGATTAACGTCGTCACTAAGTCCGGCACGAACGA
>DASYYQ010000135.1:0-2005 GCA_035933545.1 Candidatus Acidiferrales bacterium
GCGCGATTCCAGGATAAATTTGTGCGCGTGCGGTCCGCGCCGCGGCGGCTTTCATAAAAATTCAATGCCGATTAAGGTCGATTCCGTTCGCGCCAACCGTAAAAAAGGCAAATCCGCATCCCGAAATGGCGGACACGACTCCCTCGAAATTCCATCGCCTGCGATAATTACCGAGAGTCCGGCGGAAAGCCAACCCGAAGGGCGCGAGCGGAATGATCATGCAATCAGCGAACGAAACGTCTTTCTGACGGCCATCGTCGAAAATAATCCACTCGCCAGCGTGGTGTTGGATTCAAACAACAGAGTTCAGCTCTGCAATCCAGCCTTCGAGCGCCTCTTTGGGTATCCACTGGATGAAATCGCCGGATGCGACGTGGATGATTTCATCGCGCCTCCCGCACTCGCTGCCGAAGCGGCAGATTTCACTTGCCGCGCCTTGTCAGGAGAAAACTTTCATGCGACAACGCGGCGCCTCCGCATGGACGGCAGCCTTGTAGACGTTCAAATCCACGCCGCCCCGCTGCTGTTGCAAGGCAAACTTGCGGGAATTTTTGCCGTGTATGAGGAAATCACGGAACAGAAGCGCGCCCACGATCAGCTTAGAGCTGCGGAGGCGCGCTATCGCCAGCTTGTTGAGCAACTCCCGGCCATAACCTATGTGGCGGAGTTCGGTGTCGCGGGAAATTGGGAATATGTAAGTCCGCAAATCGCAAGCTTTCTCGGGTTTTCGCAGTCGGAATGGATGGCGAGCACCGGCCAGTGGCTCAGGCAAGTTCATTCCGATGATCGCAAACAAGTGATGGACTCGGAAGAGCAAAGCAAGCGCACGGGCGAGAATATCGATATTGAATACCGAATGCTGGCGCGAGATGGGCGTGTGGTGTGGTTCCGCGATCGAGCTATCGTTAGCCGCGGGAAAGACGGGCGCATGTTGCAGCACGGCTTCATGCTCGATATCACGGAACGCAAGGAAGCGGAAGCCGCCTTGATGAAGCTGAGCCGGCAAACGAACATGATTCTCAATTCGGCCGGCGACGGAATATTTGGACTGGATCGAGAAGGTCATCCAACGTTTGTGAATCGCGCGGCGGCGCGCATGTTCGGATACGAGCCGGAAGAGATCATTGGCAGGAACGGCCACGCGCTTTGGCATCACTCCAAAGAGGACGGCACGTCTTATCCGGAGGACGAGTGTCCTGCGTTCGCCGTATTGCGCGACGGAATTACGCGGCATGGAGCCAATGATTTCTATTGGCGGAAAGACGGAACAAGCTTTCCGATTGAGTTCATCAGCACAGCCATTCGCGAAGGCGAAGAAGTGGTGGGAGCGGTGGTCACTTTCCGGGACATTACGGCGCGCCAGCGAGCGGAAAAAGCGCAAAAGCAAGCGGAAGAGAGATTCCGCAGCATATTCGAAAATGCGGTTGAGGGAATTTACCAGTCAACGCCGGACGGCCGCTTTATCAGCGTGAATCCGGCCATGGCGCGGATGTTCGGCTACGCCTCTCCCGAGGAAATGATCGAGATCATCGGTGACATTGGACGGCAACTATACATCGATTCCGCGCAACGCGAAGAATTCAAGCGCGCCATGGAAAAATTCGACGTGGTCGAGAGATTCGAAACTCAAGTCTGCCAGAAGGACGGCACAAAAATCTGGATTTCAGAAACGTCCCGCGCAGTAAAGAACGTCGTTGGGCGAATCTGCTATTACGAAGGAACCATCGAGGATGTGACTTCGAGGAAACGCGCGGAAGCGGAACGGCAGGTCTCGTTTGAAATCATTCACGCCGCGAACGTCACGGACAATCTGGACGAGCTGCTTCATCGCATCCACCAGTCGTTAAAACGAGTCCTGTATGCCGAGAACTGCTTTGTGGCGCTCCACGATCCCGTGTCGGGCATGTTTCATTTCCCGTTTTTCGTGGACCAGTACGATAGCGCGCCGCCTCCTCAGAGAATGGGAAGAAGTTGCACGACGTACGTCTTCCGCAAGGGCGAGGCC
>DASYYQ010000143.1:0-8409 GCA_035933545.1 Candidatus Acidiferrales bacterium
GAGGTGTTCGGGCCGGGCGGGATGCTGGCGCAGTGCCATCCCGGCTATGAATTTCGCGCGGCGCAACTGGAAATGGCGGAGATGGTGGATGAAGCGTTCGCGCGGCACCAGCATGCGCTGATCGAAGCAGGGACGGGCACCGGAAAGACGCTAGCGTATTTGATTCCGGCGATACGCAGCGGGCGGCGCGTGGTGATTTCGACGGCGACAAAATCGCTGCAAGAGCAGCTCTTCGAGAAGGACATTCCGTTTTCGCGGAAGCATTTCGCGCCGGAATTGAAAGTGGCGCTGATGAAGGGGCGGAACAATTTTGTTTGCCGCGAAAAAGTGCATTTGATGGAAGGCCAGCCAGTGCTGCGCGGGATGGACGAGATTGACTGGTTCGCGCAAATTCGCGATTGGGAAAAGCTGACAGAAACAGGGGACCGCGCGGAGCTGAACTTTCTGCCGGACGATGCGGAGTTGTGGAACCGCATTGACGCGCGGCGGGAAACATGCACTGGCCAGAAATGTCCGCAGTTCCAGCGATGTTTTTTGACGGCGATGCGGCAGCGCGCGCAGGAAGCGGACATTTTGATTGTGAATCATCACCTGTTTTTCGCGGATTTGGCGCTGCGGCAGGATGATTTCGGTTCGATTCTGCCGGAGTACGGCGCGGTGATTTTCGACGAGGCGCATGAGATTGAAGATGTGGCCAGCGATTATTTCGGCCGGGAAATTTCGAGCTGGCGATTCGACGAACTGGCGCGCGACGGAGAGCAGATTCTGCGGATGCTTGGCGCGGGAACGGCGGCGACGCGGCGGCCGCTGGCACAGATTCGCGAACGAGCGCATACGTTTTTTGAGGGATTCGCACAGAGAGAAGGACGCTTTCCGTTCGAGCGCGAGGAACGCGCGGCGTTTTTGGAGCGCAATCGCGAGGCGTATGACGGATTGCTGGCGGCGCTGAAGCGGATGGAGACAGAGTTGGCGGCATTGCGCGAGAAGCCGGAAGAGTTAGTGAATCTGGCGCGGCGCGCGGCGGAATTGCGGCGCGAACTGGGATTTTTGCTGGAGAGCGACGAGAAAAGTTATGTGTACTGGTTCGAGCGGCGCGGAAAAGGCATTTTTTTGGTGGCGACGCCGATCGACGTCAGCGAGATCATGCGCGAAAGGCTCTTCGAGCAGTTCGACACCATCGTGCTGACTTCGGCGACACTGGCGGTGGGCGGGCGCTTCGATTACGCAAAGCACCGGCTGGGAATTTCCGCGGCGCAGGAAAAAGTGCTGCCGCAGGAATTCGACTACGCGAATCAGGCGCTGCTATACATTCCGAAGAATCTGCCGGACGTGCGCGACGGGAATTTTGCGGCGCGAGCAACGGAAGAAATCGCGGAAATTTTGAGACTGACGCGCGGGCGGGCGTTTTGCCTGTTCACGAGCTACGCGCAGATGAAGGACGTGCACGAACGGCTGGCCGGGACGGTGGCCTTTCCGCTGCTGCTGCAGGGAACGGCTCCGCGCACCGCGCTCCTGGAACGATTTCGCGGGACTCCGGGGTCGGTGCTGCTGGCGACGGCGAGCTTCTGGCAGGGCGTGGATGTGCCCGGGTCGCAGCTTTCGTGTGTGATCATCGACCGACTGCCGTTCGCGGTGCCTTCGGACCCGATTGTGGCGGCGCGCGTGCGGGCGCTGCAGGATGACGGGCAGAATGCGTTTGCCGAATATCAAGTGCCGAAGGCGGTGCTTTCACTGAAGCAAGGCTTTGGCAGACTGATTCGCTCGCGGACAGATCGCGGCGTTCTGTGCATCCTCGATAACCGCATCCAGCGCATGCAGTATGGTAGAATTTTCCTGGAATCGCTGCCCGAATACACCCTTACGCAAGACCTCGCCGAAGTAGCGCGTTTCGCAGAGAAACTGTAAAGGCGCGGAATTTGCGCAGGCGTTATCGAAGCGCGGGCGCACACACAAAAGAGCGGGAGTATGTTCGAAATCAGCGTGGACGAAAATTTTGCGGCAGGACATTACCTGCGCGGATACAAGGGCAAGTGCGAGAATCAGCACGGGCATAATTATCGCGTGCGCGTAACGATGGAAGGACGCGAACTTGATTCCACCGGACTGCTGTACGATTTCGTGCACCTGAAACAGGTGATTCAGATGGTGATTCGCACGCTGGACCACAAGAATTTGAACGATTTTGCGCCGTTCGACAAACTGAACCCATCTGCGGAGAATATTGCGAAATATATTTACGACGAAACGGCGAAGCAGATGCGGAAATCGCCGAATGGCGCGGTGATTTCGGGAATCACAGTGTGGGAGACGGATACGAGCGCGGCGACTTTCAAACCATAAGAGCAGCCGCTAGACAGAATTATTTTCGTGAATAAAGCGTTCTACATAATTGCGATTCCGGCGTTCATCGTTTCGTTCTTCTGGTTGTACTACGACTGGGGATTGACGGCTGCGGTAGTGACGATCATTCTGGAGCTGGCGGCAGCGATAGGCGGCGTGGTTTATTTGCGACGAAAGGCGGCGCGGGCGCGGCTGAACAGCCAAGACGCTCCGGCTGGGCCAGAGGCGAAGCAATAATTGAGGGCAAGTGGCGGCATGTTCATCACGGAGATATTCAAATCGATTCAAGGCGAGAGCAGTTATGCGGGGCTGCCGTGCGTGTTCGTGCGGCTGACGGGCTGCAATCTGCGTTGCACGTGGTGCGATACGGCCTATGCGTTCCACGGCGGGACGAAATATAGCGTTGCCGAAGTGATGGCGCGGGTGGCGGAGCTGCATGCGAAGAAAAAGGAGGCGGGAAAAAATTCGGCGCTGGTGGAGATTACCGGCGGCGAGCCGCTGTTGCAGCCCGAGACGCCGGAGCTGGCGCAGAAGCTGCTGGATGACGGCTACACGGTACTGATTGAAACGAGCGGGGAACGCGACGTGAGCAAGGTGCCGCGCGAAGTGGTGAAAATTGTTGACGTGAAATGCCCTGACTCTGGCGAGTGTGAGACCTTCAACGTCGCAAATCTCAAAGCACTGGAGCAGAAGGATGAAGTTAAATTTGTGATTGCCAGCAGGCGTGATTATGAATTCGCGCGCGATTTTGTGGCTGAGCACAGCCTGACGGAGCGAGTTCATGAAGTGCTTTTTTCGCCGGTATTTGCCGATTCGGAGGGAAAATGGCCCGCGATGGATGCACGGGCGCTGGCGGAATGGATCCTGGCGGACGATTTGAAAGTGCGGCTGGGATTGCAGATTCATAAGTTTATTTGGGACCCTGCGATGCATGGCGTCTGAGCGATCTGACGGAAAGGCGCGGGAAATAGCGAAACGAATGGCCAAGAAACCGAAAGCGGTGGTGCTGTTGAGCGGCGGGATGGATTCGTGCGTGACCGCGGCGATAGCGAATGAAACACATGAACTGGCGCTGCTGCACGCGAGCTACGGGCAGCGGACAGAGAAGCGCGAGCGGCGCGCGTTCGAGGAAATCGCTGAGTTTTATGGCGTGAAGGAAAAACTGGTTGTGACATTCGATGCGTTTCGGCAAATCGGCGGTTCGGCGCTTACGGACGAGCGAATTGCGGTGCCGGAGAACGAAGCGGCGAACATAAACGAGATTCCCATCACCTATGTGCCGTTTCGCAATGCGCATTTTCTGTCGGCGGCGGTGAGCTGGGCGGAAGTGATTGGCGCGAGCGCGATTTTCATCGGCGCAGTCCACGAGGATAGTTCCGGATATCCGGACTGCCGCCCGGAGTATTATCGTGTGTTTTCGGAGCTGGTGCGCGTGGGGACGCGGCCAGAGACGCAAATCGAGATTCAAACTCCCGTGATTCACATGCGAAAGAGCGAAATCATCCGCAAAGGCATGGAGTTAGACGCTCCGCTGGAACACACCTGGTCATGCTATCAAGCGGAAGATGAAGCGTGCGGGGTTTGCGACAGTTGCCGGCTCCGGCTGAGGGCTTTCGCGGAGGCGGGACATAAGGATCCGATTGTCTATGGAGTCGCTTACTGGGCACAAGTTGCGCAATAATAGGGCCGGGCATCTAATTAGTGAGGACTATTCAGGAGGAGATGTCATGAAGAGGACGCTGCTCGCGAGACTGGGGGTTCTGGCGCTGGTGATGGCGCCGATGTTTTTGCTGGCGCCGATTGCGTCGGCGCAATTGACGCGAGTTTCTGGCACAGTCTTGGACCTCCAGGGCAAGCCCTATCCTGGAGTGGTGATAACCATCACCAACAAAGCTGACGGGACGAAATATACGGTAACGACGGACAAAAACGGGAAGTGGGCCCAAAACGGGCTGAAAATCGGAACTTACACTGTAAATTTCAAGAAAGACAACATCGACTACACGCAAGAGATGCAGATCAATGGGAGCATGGCGGATACTGGCGCGGTGCTGCCCATGAACTTCAAGGAGATCGCAGCGAAGAACCCGGCGTATCTGGAGGCCGCGAAGAAGCGCGAGGAAGCGGTGAACGCGTTCAAGGCGATGAAAGCGCATTTCGATAATGGCGTGAAGGCAATGCACGACGCGGACACTTTGAAGCAGCAATTGCGGGCCACAACTGACGCATCTCAAAAACAAACGATGCAGGCGAACCTGAACACGGATTATCAGACGGCGATAACGGAGTTCCAGCAAGCGCGCCAAGGCAGCAACGAAAAGGACCCGAATTTGCCGATAATATTCAGCAATTTGAGCGCGGCTTATGAAGGCGCGGGTCAATACGATAAAGCGGCCGATGCGGCGCAGCAGGCAATCGCTATCAAGCCTACGCCAGCGGCCTATGAGCAACTGGGGACGGAGCTGGCGTATCAGGGGAAAATGCAAGATGCCAGCGCGGCGTGCGAGAAAGCTGCATCGCTGGATCCCACGGATAAGAGCACCGCGGGAATCTGCTACAAGAATTTGGGAATCGTGCTTACAAATGCGGGGAAGATGGCTGATGCGGCAGGGCCGCTGCAAAAGGCGACGCAGCTGAATCCAAATGATGCACAGACATGGTACTTGCTCGGCAATGCGCTCGTAGCGCAGATTGATACCAAGAAGGAAGGCGGCAAGGACGTATATGTAATACCTCCTGGAACCAAGGAGGCCTATCAGAAATGTCTACAGCTGCAGCCGAACGGTCCATACGCAACAGAAGCAAAGCAGGCGCTGGCTGGGTTGGATGCAATGACCGGCGAACATTCGAAACAGTAGTGAGCAAGAGAAACCCGAGCATTAACGGTCGCGGCGGGAATGCCCGGCGCAAGAATGACGCGGGGTTTGCGAATCGCCTCCTGTAAATAATTTTTTATAAAAGCGCAGCGCTCGACCAGATGACCCGGGAGTGCTATGCTTGCGCAAACTCGGAAACGTTCCACGGGGGTAAGATTTGGCACAGGCAGCATCAACATATTTGGGGGAGCAACGGCGGCGGAGCACGCGCCTCGATCAAACTTCGCCGGTAATCATTCGCGGGGTGGATTTGCTGGGCCAGCCGTTTGAAGAACGCACCGCGACGCAAAACTTGGGCTTTCAGGGTTGCCGGTACGCTTCGAAACATCATCTGCCGAAAAATACCTGGGTCACGCTAGAGGTGCCTTCGGGCGATTCGCGCAAGGAGGCGGTGTGCGTGCGCGTGCGTGTGGCATGGATTCAGCGGCCGCGGACGTTGCGGGAATTGTTTCAGGTGGGCGTCGAGATGGAAAAGGGCAAAAACATCTGGAACGTGGCGTTTCCGCCAAATGATTGGACTTCTGAGAGGCCAGCTGGGCTCTCTGTGGTGGCTGGCAGTGTTCCGAGCAACCAGCCGACGGAAAGCGAGTTCTCGCTTGAGGATTACCTGCGAATGGCGATGGAGTCTCCAAGACACGCATCAACCTCCCCGGATGAAAAGGTGGAGGTGAGGGATGACGGCGATGCGGCCATCGAACAGCTTCGCCAAGAATTTTTGAAGCAGTCGGAGAAAATGATTGCCGAAGTGCGGGCGACGGCGGAAGACCTGGTACGAGCGAGAACGAGCGAGCTGCAGGATACTCTGCAGAGTTCGCAGCAAGCGAGCGCGAAGGAATTCTACGAACAATGGCTCACGGAATTCGACCGGGACAGAGCCGATACCAAGCGGGAAATCACGTCAGCAGTGTCGGAAGACGTAGCCACTCGGCTCACAAAGTTTCAAGAGCAAGTAAGAGATACGCTGACTACTGAGTGGGCGGAGAAGCTGAGCCGCGCGCAAGTGGAATTCTCCAAGTGGGAATCGGATGCGCAGTCTTTGCGGAACGAAGTGCGCGCGAGCGCCGAGGCAACGCTCAGCCGAAGCGATGAGCTCCTGAATGAAAAGCTGAAGGAGATTCGGCGCGAACTTGAAGCGTCATTGAAGGCAAGTGCGGTAGATGCCGCAGAAACGAGCGCTTCTGCGAATCCGGCAGCGGAGGCAGTGCGAGAGGATTTGTCGAAAGAAATCGAAAACGCCCGCGGGCAATGGAGCGAGTTGCTGGAAACTTCGCTTGATGGCGCAGCGGCGAGGCTGGCTGAGCGCATGGCGACCAGCTCTCAGGAACTGTTGCGCAAAGCGGAACAGGAGCTTGCCGGGCGCGTTGCGGAGCTTCAGAAAGAATCAGGAATGGCAGCGGAGACGAGCCGCGCTGCTCTTGATGAACTGAAAATCGTGATCGACCGGGAAATATCACAGGCAAAGAACTCGCTGAAGGAAATTGAGCAGTCGGCGACGAATTATTCGGAATATTCCAGACAGCTCGAAGCGGCGAGCCGGGATAGCCTTACGGAGTTGCGAGAGCGGCTGGCGTCGGCCGCGATGCAACAATGCGTAGAAATGGAAAAGCGCGCTGCGGAGCTGGAAGAAAAGTTCATGGAGAGAATGAACTTGCTTCTTGAACAGCACAGTCGCCAAACGGTGCAGCGGAGCGCCCAGGAAATTGAGTCAAGGGCCACGGTTGCGGTTGAGACCGCGGCGAGAGCCGCAGAGGAATTGGCCAAACGCGAAGAACAGGCCGAAAACATTCTCCAAATCCATCGCGAAAGATTGCGGCAGGTTTCCGAGCAGATCCAGCGGGAAGCAGCGGCCCGTTTCGACGCGAGTTTGTCGAATTTGCAAGACGAGTTGCGCCACGCGCGGGAAGAGGCTCTGAAACCGTGGAGCGAGGAACTGGCGGGAAAAATAGTTGAGGCAAGGCAAGAAGCGGCTGCCGCGCTGGAGAACGATTCGGCCAGGAAGTTAGACGAAGTGGTTGCGCAACTGGAATCGCGGGCGCAGCATACGGTTAATTCGGCGCAGGAAAATATGAATCAGGCGATGGAGACGGTCTGCGGCGAACTTCGGGTTCGGCTTGAGGAGTCGGAAGCGAGGGAGGTGGAAAAAGCGCGCGAAGTGCTGGCGCGGTCGGCGTCTGAGCAGCTCGATATGGCGAAGAGCGAATTCATGAAGGCGGCGGAAACGGCCGCTTCCGAGCTTGGCAAACTGATCGCGGAATCGGGAACCACCGCGCTCGCGGATTTTTCAGCGGCGAGCGACGTAAAGGCTGAACAGGCAGCCGAGCGGCTGGCTGCGGCGGGCGAAAGCGTGCTACAAAGCGTTCAGAACCACGCGCAGACTTCTTTCGAGCACTTTCAGGAGCAGCTTGCGATAAAGACAGAGCAGGCGATCAGGCAGGCAGGCGAAACGCTTACGCACCAGTTCGACGCGAAGATTGAGAAGCTGCGCGGGGAGGGCGAAGCCGCAATGGAAGAGTGGTCCACCAGGCAGCGAGCGCTGAGCGAACGGGCGCTTGAAACGAATCGAGAGGAAATGCGAGCAGCGGCAAATTCCACGATTGACTCGGCGCTCGAACGACTGGATCAGTGCAGTGAAGAGCGTATCAACGCGGCGACGAAAGCCACAGAGCGAGTGGTGCGCCAGGCTTGCGCGGATGTGTTCGAAACAGTGGCGCAGAAGATGAAGGAACAGGCGCAGGGAGTTGCGGAAATTCGGCGTTCTTCACCGGCGGAAGAAATGAACGAGCATCACGCTTCTGCGTAATAAATGTATTTGAAAAGCCCCAGCCTGCTACTGCGTATCGCGGCGCTTAGGTTTTTGCGCTAGGCGCGCCCGAGAATCTCGCCGAGCGATTCACAGACATAATCCACTTGCTCGTCGGTCAATTCAGGGAATAGAGGTAGCGCCAACACTTGCTGGCAGGCGCGTTCCGTATGCGGAAAATCACCCGGCTTATGGCCCAAAGAGGCGAGAGCTTTTTGCAAGTGAAGCGGCAAGGGATAATGAACGGCTGTGCCTACGCCTCGGCTTTTCAGTTGCGCTTGAACGGCGTCGCGATTTTCAACATAAACCACGAACAGGTGATAGGCGCATTCGTCGCGCGGGTCATCTTGAGGCAAACTCAAAGGCAGGCCTGAAAGTTTCTTGCGATAGCGC
>DASYYQ010000149.1:0-5087 GCA_035933545.1 Candidatus Acidiferrales bacterium
GCCAGTTCCAGCAGCTTCGCATTCACACACACTTCAAAATACGGACGCGTCGCCGGCTCTCCGATTTTCCCTCCCGGCAACAGTTCCCGCGTCGTCCCCCGCCGCACCACAATCGGCTCCAGCGCGTCGCCCAGCGGCAATTCGCCGTAATACAATTGCGCGCGCTCTTTGCCCCACGGCATCGGAAAACTTCCCTCCAGCGGAAAAAGAGAAATTTCGCTGGTCAACTTCTGGAAAGCTTCTTCATTCATCTCGATGCCATTCATGTTGAACCGCACCAGCAGCTCATCGCCTTCTTCTTCCGCCGCGCCTTCCACAATCAGCGTTTGCAGCAGGAACACGCGAAACGGCGAAGGATTTTTGTCGAACAGGCGCTTCGCCATTTTCGAGCAGCTCGACAACCGGTCCGACAAATTCAGCGCCTTCGAAATCATGATCTTCGATTCGCCGTCCGACCACACCGACGGCGCCGAATTCTGGAATGCCACGCCCACTCCCAATTCCAGCCGCGGCAAATTGCTGGCCTCCGCCTTCGCGTTGTACGCCTGCGTCACTTCGATAATTTCCCGCGCCAGCACGCACGCCTTCGCCACCGCGCGCTGGTTCGCGCGATTCGATTCCGTTTCGTAAATCGCCAGAATGATCGCGTCGCCTTCCAAAAACACTTTCGCCGCGCCGTGCCGTTCCAGCAGCCGCTTCACCGGCTCGTGCAGCGTCAAACTGAAGTGCGAAGCGGGATTCAGCCCCCGCCCCAGCAAATCCTTGGTGATCTCCGTCGAGCCCCGCACGTCCGCCTTGATCACCACGTGCGAAACCACCGGATCTTCCGCCGCGCCGCGCTCGTCCGCGAAAACAAGCTCGTACAAACTGCTGTTCGCTCGCGAAAGCTCGCGGTGCCGGTCCGAGCGTACCAGATTGATTTTTTCCATCAACGACGCCACGTGATGGTAGTTCCGCTTGTCGCGCCGCAGCCTCATCAAGTCCTGCGCGAAACGCAGCGCCGCCGCGCGCGACTCTTCGTGCGAACACTTTCGCAGCGCCTTCGACGCTTCCTCCACCCGCTTCAGCGAAAAATTCCGCGCCGGGAACTGGTTCAGTACTTTTTCCACGCGCTTCAACTCGTCCCGCGAAAGCAGCGCCCGCCGCAATTGCTGCAAGTGCACCGGCGGGCAAAAGTCGTTCGCCAAATTGCACACTTCGTAGCTCGCCATCACGTATCCCAGCAGATCTTTTTCTTCCAGCCGGTGATGCCACTCTTCCAGTAGCTTCGCGCGCACTTCTCCGTCGCCGCCGTGCCCCACTTCCGCGGAAGCGTCGAACAGCCGCCTCGCATTCTGCGGATTGTTCAGGTAATCGCCTAGACGGTTGCGAAATTCCTCGGTGAGGAAATCCACTCTCTGTTTCGCGCCATCCAGCTCCGGGCCGATTTCCTCCAGCTTGAATTCCAAATCCGCTTGCCGCCGCCGCAACACCGCCAGATTCATCTCCGCTTCCGCGCCGCCGCGCCGCTTGAAAATCCCCGGCAAAAAACTGTCGCCCGCGCCGACTTTTCGCAAAACCTCTTCCTGCTCTTCTTCCAGTTTCGTCAGCTCGGAGCGCTTCCCGAGCGCCTGCTCCACCAGTTTTCCGTAGGCTTCCTGCGCCTGCCGCAATTCTTGCGAAGTCGCGTCCGTAATCACGAAGTCGCGCAGAAAATCAATCAGCAGCGCGTCGAAATTCTCGAAGCGGTCCGGGTCTTGCAAGAAATTCCCCAGCAGAACGTAATGCTCCAGAAACAAGTAATCATCGTTGCCGTTTTCCACGAATAGCAAACGGTTCGTCAGCAAATCGTACAGCTCCGCGAAATCCTCGCCAAAAAGCGCGCGCCGCGATTTCGCCAGCACCGTTTCGTCCAGTTCTTTCAGCGTATGGAACAGCGACTGCCCTGCGCGCCGCACAATCGCTTTGCGGTTCGATTGCAGCTCCGCGATTTGCGCGCGGCGTACGTGCGCCTGCTCGCTGTGCTCAAACAGCGCTCCGCGCGCGCGAATGTCCTCTTTGCACTCCACCACCAGGCTCGCGAATTCGCTGCCGATTTCCTGAATCAGAAACTTCAGCAGCGCCAGCCGAAACAGCAAATCGTATTCGATATTTTTTTCGAATTGCGCGCGCTTCACGCCCGATTGCAGCAAATCCGTCAGCAGCTTGCGAAATTGCGCCGCGTCCGACGTCCGCGTTTGCCGCGCTTCGCGCCCGGACAATTGCCCCAGGTTCGCCGCGTTGCGCACCGCCACGGAAAGATACTGCCGCGCCGCCTCCAAAAACCGCGGGCTCAAATAAACGTCGTAATGGATGTTGTCAATTCCAGGCGTGAGCGAACCCAGGCGCAATTCGGCGCGGTACGGCTCGAGCTTCAAGCGAGCCGGGCGGACCGGCGATGCAGTCGTTGATTCCGGCATGGAGGCATGCTTGCAGGTAGTAGGTCAGTTTGAATTTTCTTGCAAACGGAGCCCCCACGTCCCCGGCTGGGGGTCTGGGGGATCCCACACAAAGAGTCAAAACTCAAACGAACCCATTACCAACTGCTGCTGCTCCTCCGACTCTAGCAGAATGCGCCCGTCCGGTAAGCCTCCGGCCCGCCCCCGTTGCCCAATCACTTACGGCTGAGTGGCACAGGCTTTAGCCCGTGTGCCCTTGCTCTGGTAGCGCGTGGCACAGGCTTTAGCCTGTGTGTCCTTGCCTCTGTAGCCCAGAATCGCGTCGTCCGCGAATCTGCGGCTTTTTGCTTTTACGCTGTCATCTCGAGCCCGCTCGCGCGCCCTCTGCGAACGCCGCCGAGAAATCTGCTGTGGCCTTTTTTGGCGCGCGCGGTACCTGCATTCCGCGGACGCTGGCCTCTGCTTTTTTGGGAAGCGGGCCGCGAGTTTCGCCTTTCGTAGGGGCGCTGCTTGCTGCGCCCGCACGACGCACCGCGTCGCGTTTCTTCGCGACTCGTCACTCCCTGCTGCCGCGATTTCGCTGTTGTTTTTTCTTTCTTCCGAGCCCCGCGAAAACCCCGCCATTTCCCATGCGCGCGTTCCCGTTCCCGATTTGACTTTCAACTCTCAACTATCGACTATCACCTACGCGGCCGCCAACGCCGCAAATCATGTACTCATCGCCAGGCCAGTCACAATCCGCCACGCAATGCCTTCACTTGAACCCCTCCGGCGAACGCTGCTCACGTCCCGCCCTCGAAGACGGCTTCTGCGAACGCCACGGCCCTGACGCCACTTGGCGCTTCGCCTTTACCGCGCGCCGCAAAATCGCCGCCATTCTCCTCGCCGCCGCCATCCTCTGGCCCATCCTCCTCGACCTCTACCGCGCACTCCGCCACTAGCCGACCAATGAATAGCGCGCCTCGAGTAACGGCCAATGGCAACTCACAGAGCATCGGTTGACGTGTCAACTCAACGTCAATGAGCGCTATCGCCTGTGGACTACGCTTGCCTTTTGGGCATGCAGAAACAGAGATTGTTGCCGTCCGGATCAGTGACCGCAAACTCGCGCAATCCCCACGTCTGATCAACTGGCGCGGTGTGAATTGGAGACTCGGGACGCTGTGCCGTATTCAGGCCCCGCGCGCGAAAGGTCATGTAACGCTCGTCAACGTCCTCCACAAACACACGGTTGGCGGAGCCGAAGACACCGTCTCCTGAATGGCGTGAAAGCTGTAGTTCAGCTCCGTCTCGAACCAGGTGAATGACTCCGTTGGCCATCTCGCGGTCTTCATGTCCCGGCCACTTGCGCTCGAAGTCGAGAACTTCGGTGTAAAAATGTAATGATCGTTGCAAATCGCTAGACTTGACTATGGGCACAATCTTCATGACATTTCTCCCGGACGGGCCAATAGAACAGTCGGGGGTTCGCTGTCCACCGACCACAGTTCGCTCGCCACTGTTTTCTCGCTTTACGTTTGCTCGTCACTTGTCACTCGTCACTGCTTTCGTGCCACTGACCACTTAATTTTTCTCTCGTCTTCTCCCGCATGCCCCAACTCCACCCTCATCACCGGCCAATCCGTCCTCATCCGCATCCGCTCCGGCCACTCCACAATCACAATCGCCGGCTCCGCAAAAATATCCTCCAGCCCCAGCGAATCGAACTCCTGCACTCCATTCACGCGATACAAATCCACATGAAAAACCTTCACCGGCCCGCTGAACGTGTGCACCAGCGTGAACGTCGGACTGGTGATTTCCTCTTCCGCCGCCGCGCCCAGTCCGCTGATGATTCCCTTCGTCAGCGTGGTTTTTCCCGCGCCCAATTCCCCGCTCAGCAGCACCAGCAGCGGCGCGCGCATCTGTGCCGCCAGCTCCCTTCCCCGCGCAATCGTTTCTTCCGTCGAATGCGTCACCACGCTGCTCGAGTTCATCTCCATTCCACCATTTGCGCACTTCGTAGGGGCAGGGCTTGCCCTGCCCGCGCGAGGCGCGGCCTCGCGTTCACGTCACCATCCCCATCAAAACCCCCGCCACACTTTAACGAATCTTTGCTGCTCGGAATGGCGCAAACGCCGCTCTACCGGTCTTGCTTTCTCGTCACTGTCTTTCCACCGCGTCGCGAAGCTGCGCGAACGCCCCAGGAATTCCGCGAATCAAATCCGTAGCCACCAGCGGCCCTTCGCCAAACTCCTCCGCCGCCAAATCTCCCGCCAGCCCGTGCAAATACACGCCCAGCGCCAGCGTCACCACCCAATTTTTCTCCGCGCTAAATTGCGCCGTCAGCCCCGCCAGCATCCCCGTGAGCACGTCGCCCGTGCCGCCGCTCGACATTCCCGGATTCCCTGTCGAATTAATCCACGCTCGTCCATCCGGCGCCGCAATCACCGTCCAGTTCCCTTTCAAAATCACCTGCGCATTCCATTCCGCCGCCGCTTTGCGCGCAATTTCCAAACGGTCCGCCTGGACCTCTTTTGGAGTTTTGCCAATCAGCCGCCCCATTTCCCCCGGATGCGGCGTCACTGCCAGCATTCCATTCTGTGAACGCATTTCTTTCGCGCAGCCATCGAACGCATTCAGCCCATCCGCATCGAGTATCACTGGCACGCTCAACTTGCTCGCAATCAC
>DASYYQ010000027.1:0-9159 GCA_035933545.1 Candidatus Acidiferrales bacterium
CGGGAAGTGGATCACCGAATACAATCACGAGCGTCCTCACCAGAGTCTCAAAAATCGAACGCCCCACCAGGCGTTCCTAGCCTGGCAAGCTATACAACTTTCCGAGGCCCCACATGTCCAAATTTGAGGGGTTCATTACAGCCTTTGCCTGCTCCGCCGCCTCAGCAAACTTGCCATCGTAGAAGAGTGCGAAGGCCAGATTGTCTGCGAGACCCAAGTCCGCCAAATCCTGATGAGACAGACGCCGATACTCTGTCACTGCTTCATCCAATTTGGCGCCTGGACCATAGCGGAGTCCTATCGAATTAAACTCCAAGAGAATCGCCATGCTCCCCACCACGGTTTTATCGGTCGGATCCAATTTCTCTGCCGCACGGAACGCCGCTTCTGCTCCCGCATAGTCGCTACCCGGCCGGAACCGCCGACCAACTAAATCGCATTCGAGAATATCAGCGAGCGTTTTTTCCGCTACCTCGGACTTAGGATCCAGCTTGACAGCTAGGCGTGCCTCATCACGAGCCGCGTTGCCAAGACCTCCAGCGAGGAACGCCTGGGCTTTTCGCAGGTGATAAATCGGGTCGCTCGGATGAGCAGCGATCAGATCTCGATAGAGCTGAAAACCCTCACGCGCTTGTCCTTGGTTGATCAATCTATCAGCAATTGGTTGAAAGTAGATAATGATTGGCGGTGCCTCGTTCACGTCCGCAATGCGGTCGCGCATTTCCGTCGCTTCCGCAACAGAGAATTGGCGCTTCACCGTATCGAACCGGATCACAGCGCGAACTACGCCGTCCTTATCAGTTGAAAACTGCTCATTAAGAAGAGCGGGGCCGAGCGCAATTGTTGCGTTATTCGGAAGAGGCTTGGGTTCGAACCCCGGAGGCGGAACGATCTTGTACTCCCACTGCATTGCGAACGCTTCATCCAATTGGTAGTCTGCCGTTCGGGGTTTCTTATCCTCATGGTTCACAGAAGCTGATTGCCCATTTTCGCTTGTTTCGCGTTGCCTAAGGTCGACCGGTAGGTCGGAAAACAGGCCGTCGAGACGAATGGCTGCGACTGCGGAATCGAGATCCGTGAAACCACGCTTGGCGTGATCGCAAACCAGAGTGAGCTCGAACGGTTTGGACAGGTCGCCAGGGTCCGAGCGACTGACTTGGTCCAACGAGTCCGCAAGGTAGGTAGTTTGTACATAATCGGTGAGGTTCTTTCTGACGCCTTTGTTCTGCACGTCAGCGAAGTCATAGCGATATGTGCTCTCCCGATCGCCGTGTGGTAACGAGATTTCGGTGACGCGAGCCTGCCCATAGTCGGCTAGATCAAGCTCGCGCTGCTCGACCGACAGGTTGTCTTGAGAGGACGAGACGGGCGTGCGAACTAGCGCGTCAGTTTCGGGACGAATGATCAGTGCATAGCGCCCCTGATCTACCGCAGGCAATTCGCCCAGACGAGCATACCGATCGGTCGTATCAATCCACAGGTCGGGATTTCCTGGCACATAGACAATTGCGTGATCGAATTGCCCCATTCCCGGCAGGTCAGGCGAGACGTCATGCCGATTACCGACACTCAGGAGAGCGACGTATGACGGTATGCCTGCTGCGCGAAGCATGGCGACAAGTAGTGTTGCTTTATCTTTGCAGTCTCCGTATCCGCGAGAGATAACTCCATTGGGTGGAACTGGCACGACCGCTGAATCTGCGAACTCGACTCCCGTGTACCTGATGTCCTTGCTCATGTACTGAAGAAAAGAGATGAGTTTCTCAGTTAGCGAGCGATCCCCGGCGATGACTCTGGGAACCAGAGCCGTCAAATTCGACGACGCGATCTGGGAATTGATTGTTTTCGCGTACGCCTCGGCGAGGCGGTGCCAGGAGTCTCCTGTCGAAAAGACGACTTCAGGGTAGGGTGCAACATCAGACGGCAGGTAGCTGTCAGCCCTTTCAAGAGCGGCCTCGGGACCAGAATCGAACGTGATTTGAACTCGTCCGTTTACCTCAGAACGCGTAGGTCTCATTTTAGGGAGAAGTTCTACATGGTACCGAATCGGTAAGGACGCCGGGGCGTCGAGCACTAAACGCGTATGCTGAACCGGAGCATCACTGCTGCCGAAATACATCATGCCAACAGAGCCGGCGCCAGCAAATACGGGAGCCTCCTGTCCAGTGTCTTCCTCTTCGATGACTGAGCCCGCGCCGATGGCCGGCAACGGAGCTCGAATCACGCGTCGATCACCGTAGACGTCATCCTGGTCGTCTTTCGCGGGGGAATTTGTGATCGTAGACGCGTCGAGCATGTGCACCACGCCGTCTGGCGTGATCACGCGGGCGCGAATCGTGGGTCGCTGCTGATGCCAGGGCTCCCAGAATTGCGTGGCATTGTCCCAGCCTCTTGCCCCATCTGCAGTCAATACTTTGTACACGATGTAGTCGGTGTAGGTCGCATTTCCCTGCGCGTCAAAAACGTAGCTGACTTCGTTATCAAGGACGATTACATCAGCGCCCGGCGGAGCGCTTACCGCCGATGCTGCGGAGTAAATCGCTTGCGGGTCGGAGGAGAAATGCGGAAAGCTCCATTGCTGACCGCGAGCTGTTCCGGGTGCGAAGACGACGACAAAGTAGATTGTAAGAAGCGACCAAACGAAAGAGCTAGATTTCGCGGGCACGTAGATTCCTAGTTACACTAAGGCTACGAGAATGTAGAACAAACTAAGAAAGTCCCGCAACTGTTAATTTCAGTTGGCAGGGCAAGTGTCCGACAATTTTCATTTATGTTCACTGGGGCGCTTTGTTGCTATTCCCGTCGTATTTAGGAAATGCCTGATGAGTCAGCTAAGGATCCGGGTGTATGAAGAAGTTCGAGACCGGCTGCGTGTGCGCATCCTAATTGAAGGTCGTATCCCCGGAAGATAGAAACATCGACTCTGCTTTCAGGCAACACAACTCCCAGGGGTGGGGTACTTTCGGGTGCCCCTATCTAATGCCCCCTTCGCGCGTTGACCCGCATCGCGCGCGAGTCTATATTGGGCACATCACGTCTAATCGAGCATGAACCAGCGCCTTATCCGCGAGCTTGAGCGTCTTCTCACACGCGAGAATGTGCTGAGCCGTCCGGAGGATTTGCTCCTCTACGAATACGACGGCTCAGTGGAAGTCGCGCGCCCGCAATGTATTGTCTTTCCGCGCGACACTCCGGACGTTGTGAAAGTTGTGCAGCTTGCGAATCGCTATCAGGTTCCCATCGTCGGACGCGGTGCCGGCACGGGGCTTTCCGGCGGCGCACTCGCGCGCAATGGCGGCATCATCGTTTCTTTTGCGCGCATGAATCGCATTCTCGAAATGGATATCGAGAATCAACGCGCGGTCGTTCAGCCCGGTGTGGTCAATTCGGATTTGTCTCTGGCCGTTGCGAATGCCGGACTCCATTTTGCTCCCGATCCTTCCAGCCAGAAAGCGTGCACCATCGGCGGAAATGTATTGGAGAATTCCGGCGGGCCGCACACGCTCGCTTATGGCGTCACCGCGAATCATGTGCTGGGGCTGCAAGTGGTGCTGCCGGATGGCCAGCTTGTTCGCATGGGCGGCAAATCGGTCGATCCTGTCGGCTATGACTTGTGCGGATTATTCGTCGGTTCAGAAGGCACGCTGGCGCTGGTCACCGAAGTAACCGTTCGCCTCACGCGCTTGCCGGAAGCGGTGAAAACTCTGCTGGCGATTTACGACCGCGTCGACAACGCCACGGAAACGGTGGTCGAAATCACCGCGCGCGGCATCACTCCTGCGGCATGCGAAATGCTCGATGGCTGGACACTGCGCGCCGTGGAAGCATGGGTCCACGCGGGATTTCCGCTCGACAGCGCCGCTGTGCTGCTCATCGAAGTTGACGGCATGGTTGAAGCCGCCGAAGAGCACGCCCGGCAAGTCACCGAAGTCTGTAAGAAGTGTGGCGCGCGTGAAGTTCGCGTCGCTCGCGACGCAAAGGAGCGCGAGCTTCTGTGGAAGGGGCGCAAAAATGCCTTCGGCGCGGTGGGCAGACTGTCGCCCACGTATTACGTGCAGGATGGCGTCATCCCGCGCACGAAATTGCCGCAAACCTTGCGCGAAATCGACCGCATCGGCAAAGAGAACGGCTTCGAAATCGGCAACATTTTTCACGCCGGCGATGGCAACCTGCATCCCATCATTCTCTTCGACGCGCGCGACGCAGAACAATTTCGCCGCGCGGTTTCCACCGCTGACGCCATCATTCGCTTCTGCGTTGAAATGGGCGGCGCAATCACCGGCGAACACGGCGTCGGCATGGAGAAAGATCGCCTGATGCCGCTGCTTTTCACGGAGGCGGACATGGCGCTGATGAAGCGCGTTCGCGACGCGTTCAATCCTGCAGGTTTGCTGAATCCGGGCAAAATTTTTCCGACGGGCAAAGGTTGCGGCGAAGTTCGCATCCGTCCCATGCCTCTCGCCGGCACAGCGGCGGGCGCAGCTCGCTCCGAGTCGAATCCGTCATGAGCGCCCAAGCCGCTGTCGCCGGAACGCGCATCGCCGATATCGTCGGCGCGCCAAATGTCATCGCGGATCCGCGCGAGCTCCCGGCCTATGCCGTCGATGGCGTAATTCCCAAAGCCGCAGCGCGTCCCGGCACGCCTCAAGAAATCGCCGAGCTCGTGAAATTCGCCGCAGCCGAAAATCTCGCGCTCATTCCGACTGGCGCGCGTACCAAGCTCGGCATCGGCATGCCTCCGGCGCGCTACGATCTGGCGATTGATATGACGCGCCTCGACCGCGTCATTTCTTACGACCCGGGAGATTTGACGCTCGGCGTCGAGCCGGGCATTCCGCTGGCGCGCCTGGCGGCAATTCTCGCCGAGCACAATCAATTCTTGCCGCTCGACGTGCCGTTTTTCGAACGCGCCACCGTCGGCGGCACGCTCGCCAGCGGCGTCGATTCGCCTTTGCGCCATGCTTACGGCACGGCGCGGGATTTTGTGCTGGGGATGGAATTCGTTATCGGCGACGGCTCATTGGCCAAGAGCGGCGGTCGCGTGGTGAAAAACGTCACCGGCTACGACTTGCACAAACTCATGCTCGGCGCTATCGGCTCGCTCGGCGTCATCACCCGCGTCAATTTCAAGACGTTTCCACGCCCCGTTGGTATGCGGACTTGGACCGCTGGTTTCGCTCGGATTGAAGATGCTACGGAATTCTCTCAGGGAATTCGTCAATCTGCGCTCGCGCCGTCCTCCTTAGATCTCTTGAACTCCTGGAGTCAGATGGATGCGGAGATCGAGCCCCATGCGGAATGGTGGGTGACACTATCTGCAGGCGGCAGCGAAGCGGTTCTGGAGCGCTATTCTCGCGAATTGTGGCGCATAGCCGAAGCAACGCACGCTCGCTCAATGGTTACTTTGACCGATGAGCAGCGTGAAAGGCAGTGGACGCAACTCCGCGAACTTCCACAAATTACGATTCGCGAATGGCATTCCGTGACAATTTTCAAGGCAGCCGTTTTGCCATCGCAGATCGGCGCGCTTCTGAGCGAGTTGACGGCCTTATTGAAAGCTACCCATTGTACAGCTGCAATTCTGGCCCGCGCATCGGGGACTGTATATGTCCTTTTGGAGCCGAACGATGTCATCGAAAATGCGCTCGAAAGGCTGCGCGATATTTGCAAGAAACTATTCGATCTAGCCGCAAAGATGAACAGCCTTGCCACCATTCCTCGGTGTCCGCCGAAACTCAAGCGCGAACTCAGTATCTGGGGCGCGCCGCGCGAGGACTTCGCGCTGATGCAGCGCGTTAAGCATGCCTTTGACCCGCACAACATTTTCACGCCGGGCCGATTTGTCGGAGGCCTTTAACAAAATGCCGGGCCTGCCGCCACTCACGCATGAAGAAGCGCAGCGCGAATTCGCGGAAACCCTCAGCGGCTTCACCGCCGGCGATAAGCCCGAATATGCTGATTATTCGCGCTGCATTCATTGCGGCCTCTGTCTCAACGCGTGTCCCACGTATCGCCTGTGGCACAACGAAGGCGATTCGCCGCGCGGGCGCATTCGCCAGATGGCGCTCGTCGATCAGGGCCGCCTCGAATTAAACGAAGGTTTTGTCACGCATATTGACCGCTGCCTCGATTGCCGCGCTTGCGAGACGGCGTGCCCTTCGGGAGTGGAATACGGCAAGCTCGTGGAGCTCGCTCGCGCGCAAATTGCGCGGAATTTCCGCCGGCCGCGCCTGTCGCGCGCCATTCGCAATTTCGTTTTTCGCGATTTGCTTCCCCATCCGCGCCGCATCGCGCGTGTCGCTCGCCTCATTCGTTTCTATCAGCGCTCCGGAATCGAATCGGCCTCGCGCGCGTCTGGAATCCTACGGCTTTTCGGTTTGCGACAGCGCGCCGCTCTTCTTCCGCGCATTGATGGCGATTTTTTCTTCTCGCGCCTCGGCAAAACATTTCCCGCTCGCGGCCCGCGCCGCGCGCGCGTTGCATTGTTTGCCGGCTGCATCGCGCAGGTCACATTTAGTGAACTCAACGACGCGACCATTCGCGTTCTGCAGGCCAACGGCTGCGAAGTTGTTGTGCCCGCCGCGCAGCTTTGCTGTGGCGCGCTGGCTGCGCATGCCGGAGTGCGTGACGTCGCGCGCGATTTGGCTCGGCGAAATATGGAAGCTTTCCTGCGTGAACCTTACGACGCAATCATCACCAACGCCGCCGGCTGCGGCTCAACGCTTAAGGAATACGCGCACTTGTTTGCGGAGAATGACAGCGAATCATCTGCAGCCGGCGCGCGCCCAAACTCGAATGGCGCCGCAGCGAGTGCCGCTGAATTTTCGTCTCGTGTGCGCGATGTCACGGAATTCCTCGCGGAGCTGGGTCTCTCCGCGCCATTGCGGGAAACGAAACTCCGCGTCACCTATCAGGATTCGTGCCATCTCGCGCACGGCCAGAAAATTCGCGAAGCGCCACGCACGCTGATTCGCGCGATTCCCAGCGTTGAATTCGTTGAGATGCCGCTCGCGAACCACTGCTGCGGCTCGGCGGGAGTGTACAATGTCACGGAGACGGACACTTCCATGCAGCTCTTGAAGGAGAAAATGCAATTTGCAAAGTCTACAGGCGCACCGGTCATTGTTACCGCGAATCCCGGCTGCATTTTGCAGTTGCGCGCCGGAGCGAAGCTACATAACACGCATCAGGAAGTTCTGCACGTCGTCGAGCTTCTCGACCGCGCCATTTCTATGTGATTCGTTCTTCCCAACAGCACTAGACCTTACTGTCGTTCATTTTTCGCCGATTAAGTAGCGGCAGCCGCGCGGCCCCATCTCGGCCGAATGCACGGCGCCCGCCGGAACGTCGCAGCGCTCACCCGCGCGATACGTGTGAGCGCGTCCGTCCATTCTGAGCGTCATCTCGCCAGCGAGGATAATATGCGCGGTCTCTGTCTCGTGCGTGTGCTCTGAATATTTCGCGCCGGGAGCATCCTGCCAAACATACGTTGTGGCGAAGCCCTCTGACTGAAGTTTGCGTTCGAGCGATTTTTCATCCACCTGCAGCATGGCAAATTCTGATGCCGCAACGAAGAGCCTCGTTGCAATCGAGTTCCCCGGCCGATTTCTTCACAATTTGCGCTAGGGCTTTCCCGCGCCTTTCCGTGTAGAATCTATTTTCAGTTCATGGCCGCATGACAAACCGTAAATCGAAAGTTTTGCTCCTCGAAAATATCCATCCCGGCGCTGCGTCGCGATTCCGCGAGGCTGGCTATGACGTCGAATCGTTGCCTCACAGCCTGGAGGAAAACGCTCTCCTGCGCAAGCTTTCCGGCATCTCTATTGTTGGAATTCGCTCGAAAACAAAAATCAACGAGCGCGTTTTGGCCAATGCCGCCGAGCTCGTCGCCATTGGCGCGTTCTGTATCGGCACCGACCAGATGGACTTGCAAGCCTGCGCGAAAAAAGGCGTGGCGGTTTTCAATGCGCCCTATAGCAGTACGCGCAGCGTCGTTGAAGTTATTCTGGGAGAAATTCTGCTACTGGCGCGGGGCGTCTTCGCGAAAAACAAGAAGCTGCATCGCGGCGTGTGGGACAAGTCCGCCACAGGCAGCAACGAAATTCGCGGCAAAACACTGGGCATCATCGGCTACGGGAAAATTGGCTCGCAGCTTTCCGTTCTTGCGGAATCGCTGGGCATGGAAGTGTATTTTTACGACTTGGACGTAAAGCTCGTCCTTGGAAACGCGAAGGGCTGCCGGTCCCTCGCGCAGCTTCTGAAAATTGCCGACATCGTCACGCTGCACGTGGACGGCCGCGCTGAAAATCGCAACATGATCGGACGCCGCGAATTTCGCCAGATGAAGCCGGGCGTCATTTTCCTGAATGCCAGTCGCGGTTTTGTGGTGGATGACGAGGCGCTCGCTGGAAATCTCAAGAGCGGCCATGTGCGCGCCGCCGCGATTGACGTTTTTCCTCGCGAGCCCAAAGGCAATCAGGAGAAGTTTGACTCTCCGCTTCAAGGAATGGACCAGGTGATTCTGACGCCGCACGTTGCCGGCAGCACGGAAGAGGCTCAACGGGACATTGGGTCCTTCGTGTCGGAAAGGATCATCGATTACGTGAGCGACGGCAGCACGCTGCACAGCGTCAATTTTCCCAATGTTCAATTGCCGAAAATCAAGAATGCGCATCGCCTTATTCACATTCACGAAAACATTCCCGGAATGCTGGCGCAAATCAATCACGTCTTTGCTACGCATTCGGCGAACATCCTCGGCCAATATCTGAAGACTACGGAAACTATCGGCTACGCCATCACCGATATTGGCACCGCGTATAGGCAGAAAATCGTCGAAGACCTGAAGCAAATTCCGCACACCATAAAATTCCGCGTGCTGTACTGATTCAATAACCAAGCGCAAATTGCATGGCCGCTTGAAAACCATCGGCAAACAGAAAAAAGGGACACGCCGGAGCGTGCCCCTTTTCTTTTCTTGCCCCACGCAGCGCCTGAGGTGGCTGCTGGGGCCCTTGGCTACGCGGCCGGATGCGCAGCCGCGCTGCAAGCTTGCTTTTCCTGATTCTCAGCGCGCGTCAATCGGCATCCGGCGGCAATGGTTGCTGCCCGCCCTGGGGTCCCCCTTTGCGCCACATCATCCCCTTTGGCGCCGGCGTG
>DASYYQ010000039.1:0-14106 GCA_035933545.1 Candidatus Acidiferrales bacterium
CACGCTCGGCGCCGCGGTTGTACTCACCGTGAGCGCACTGGTTTGCCCGCGCTTCATTCCACGCGCGTCCGCGGACCATGTCGCCCATCTCGTCCAGACCAATCTCCCACAAGAGGAAGTTTATCCTTCGAACTGGATGCAACTTCACGCTTCCGACATGACACAACTCGAATCCATCAGCATCCAGGCGGCTCGGCAAAACCCCGGTCTCATCATCTGGCCCGAAGTTCCGGCGCCCTTTGCCCTTCAGGATCCAAAATTCTCTGCGATCGCCGACCATATCGCGCACGAATCCGCCCGCGACTTTCTCGTTGGCGTTGTGGACTGGAAAAATGGAGTGCAATGGGTGGGTCCGGCATCAAACAGCGCTGTTCTGCTCAATGAATCCGGCCAGCGCGAATTCACTTACAACAAGATTCACTTGGTGCCGTTCGGCGAATACGTCCCGCTGCGCAAATATCTTTTTTTCGCCCACAGCCTCGTCGACAGCATCGGTGATTTTACTCCCGGTCGCGAATACTCCGTCGGCACCGTTCCCGGCGGTCGTTTCAGCGTCTTCATCTGTTACGAAGCGATTTTTTCTTCTGAAGTTCGCCGTTTCGCGAAAAACGGCGCACAGTTGCTGATCAATATTTCCAATGACGGCTGGTTCGGGCGCTCTTCCGCTCCGCCTCAGCACCTGATGATGGCCCGAGTCCGCGCCGTCGAAAATCATCGCTGGCTGCTTCGCTGCACGAACACCGGTTTCACCGTCGACGTTGACCCCTACGGTAGAATCATCGCGCAGCTCCCGCGCTTCACGCGCGGCGAGCTCGACGCTCCTTACGGCTTCCGCACCGATTTGACGCTCTATACCCGCTTCGGCGACTGGCTCGCCTGGCTCTCTGTCATCGCAACGATTGCCTTAATTCTTTTTCTCTGGATCGGATCCCGTCCATCCTAGCGCATCCGGTTGTTTGCAGCGGCTTTATGCCGCTGTATTTCTTTCCGTTCAATTTTTGAATTTTCACCGTTCCTATGTAAAATCAACTCATGCCAACCGTCCAGCATGTTGAAGACCTGCAAGCCCGCTTCGGCGAGCTCAAGAAGCGCATCGACCTCGTGCGGAGTTATCTTTGACGTTCCCGCCAGCCGCGAACTCCTGAAATCTCTCGAATCGAAAATTAACGATCCAGCGTTCTGGCAGGATCAGCAGAAGGCGCAAGCGATCCTCCAGCAGCGCAAGCACGCGGAAACCAACATCGCCGCAGAAGAAAAACTTACGCGCGCCGTCTCTGACGTTGAAACCTACTTCCATCTCGCCCAAGAGGAATCCGACTCCGCCCAGCGCGAAGCCGTTCTGAGAGACATCTCCGCCGAACTCGACTCTGCCGACAAGTTCGTCTCCGACCTCGAGACCCAAACGCTCCTCTCCGGCGAAAGCGATCCTCTGAACGCCATCATGACCATCAAGCCCGGGGCCGGCGGCACCGAATCGCAGGACTGGGCCGAAATGCTCCTCCGAATGTATCTGCGCTGGGCCGAAGGCAAGAACTTTCGCACCACGATTCTCGATTCGACCCCGGGCGAAGAGGCCGGCCTCAAATCCGCCACGGTTCGCATCGAAGGCGAAAATGCTTACGGCCTGCTCGCTGGCGAAAGCGGCGTGCATCGCCTGGTCCGTATTTCTCCATTCGACCAGGCCGCTCGCCGCCATACTTCGTTTGCTTCAGTCTTTGTCATTCCCGAAGTCGACGACCGCATCGAAATCGTGGTCAAGCCCGAAGACATCCGCATCGACACATTTCGCGCCGGCGGCCACGGCGGCCAGAACGTCAACAAAGTCGAATCCGCCGTGCGCATCACCCACCTTCCTACGGGCATCGTCGTGCAGTGCCAGAACGAGCGCAGCCAGCACAAAAATCGCGAGCTGGCGATGAAGGTCCTCCGCTCGCAGCTCTACGAGCACGAAATCGAAAAGCGCCGCGAACAAACGCGCAAGCGCGACGAGGCGAAGCTCGACATCAGCTTCGGCAGCCAGATTCGCTCCTATGTGCTCCAGCCCTACCAGCTGATCAAAGACCATCGCACAAAGATTGAAGAGGGCAACGTGAATCGCGTCCTCGACGGCGACCTCGACGAATTTATTCGCGGCTATTTGCTCTCCCGCCGCACCGGCGGCATTCCTCCGCCAGTTCCCGACCCCGGTGAGCCGTAGTTTTGCTGTCATTGTGAGAGAGGATGCGGACGGCCCCGACGGATCCTGCCTGCGCAGACAGAGAACCTGCCTTTGCTCCCCGTCGCCCCCCGTTCACGACCGGCAGTTCTATCCCGTCAATCTGCAACTTTTTTCACGCTTGGCGTCCCGCCTCCCTCCGGCGCACCGTTCAGGTGCCATTCGCGGTGCCAAATCCGCCATCCACCGCGCCCATAACCCATTTCGCTGCAATCCGTTGACACTCGCCTACCCTCATGTTACGGTTTTTGTTTAGTTTCATCGCCCAACGCGCTCTTGGGCTACTAATTTGCCTGCCAATCCATTGAAGGAGATTGTCTTGACACGCGCTGAAGAGAAATTCCTATTCACCTCGGAATCGGTCACCGAAGGCCATCCCGACAAGATTGCCGACCAGATTTCCGACGCGGTTCTCGATGCGGTAATGAAAGACGACGCCATGGGCCGCGTCGCCTGCGAAACGTTGGTCACCACCGGACTTGTCGTAGTTGCCGGCGAAATCACCACCACGACCTACGTGGATTTTTCCGAGACCGCTCGCGACGTCATCCGTGATGTGGGCTACACCCGCGCCAAGTACGGCTTCGACGCTGACACTTGCGCTGTCGTCTCAGCTGTCAAAAAACAATCGGGTGACATCGCCATGGGCGTCGACACGGGCGGTGCCGGCGATCAGGGCTTGATGTTCGGATTTGCTTGCGACGAAACCGAAGAGCTGATGCCCATGCCTATTCAACTCGCTCACCGCCTCACGCAACGCCTCGCCAATGTCCGCAAGCGCGAAGTTGTCGATTTCCTCCGCCCCGATGGGAAATCCCAGGTCACTGTCGAATACATCAATGGCCGCCCCGCGCGCGTGGATTGCGTGGTTATTTCCACGCAGCACTCGGAGAGTGTTTCCAGCCACGATTTGCAGAACGCCATCGTCAGCGAAGTGATTCGCCCTGTCGTTCCGCCGGAAATGATCGATAAGCAGACGCGCTTCCACATCAATCCCACTGGCCGCTTCGTTACTGGCGGGCCGATGGGCGACGCAGGCCTCACCGGCCGCAAAATCATCGTGGACACTTATGGCGGCTACAGCCGTCACGGCGGCGGTGCGCTTTCGGGAAAAGATCCGACCAAAGTGGACCGCTCTGCGTGCTACATGGCGCGCTACATCGCGAAAAATCTCGTGGCTGCGGGAGTTGCGCGCAAGCTCGAAGTGCAGCTAGCGTATGCCATCGGCGTCGCTGAGCCCGTTTCCGTCATGGCCGAAACGTTCGGTACCGGCACGATTGCCGATTCGCAGATCACCGAGCTGATTCGCAGTACTTTTTCACTGACGCCGCGCGGCATCATTGAAACTCTGAATCTCCGCCGGCCGATTTACCGCGCGACTTCGAATTATGGACATTTCGGCCGCACTGGCCCTGGATTTGCTTGGGAAAAGACGGATCGCGCCGACGCCATTCGCCGCGAAGCGGGCCTGCCCGCCGCCGTCGTCGCCTCCCGCTAGCTTTGAGCGCTGCGCCTTGATGCCGCTTTGCCTTTGTAGCGCAGGCCTTCGTTTCTGGAAGCGACTTTTTGAGATTTCGTATTCGTAGTGGTGGCCTTCAGGCCGGTCGCCTTTCGCTTTTGTAGGGGCCGATTTTTTTGATCGGCCCGCTTGAAATTATCTTGCAGGAGAACACCATCGTGGAAACGGCAACCTCAGCACCCAAAACGTCCAGCGACGTAAAAGACTTCGCCCTGGCGGATCGCGGCAAGCGCAAAATCGAATGGGCCAACCAACAAATGCCCGTCCTGCAGCTCATTCGTAAGCGCTTCATTAAAGAAAAGCCGCTCAAGGGCATTCGCATGTCCGCGTGCCTCCACGTCACCAGCGAAACCGCCAATCTCGCCATCACTCTGCGTGACGGCGGCGCTGACGTCGTGCTGTGCGCCTCCAATCCGCTATCCACGCAGGACGAAGTCGCCGCCTGCCTCGCTAAGGACTACAACATCCCCACCTACGCGATCAAGGGCGAAGACAACGCCACCTATTACGCGCACATCAACGCCGCCATCGATCATCATCCGCAAATCACTCTGGATGACGGCGCCGACCTCGTCACTCAGCTTCTCACCAAACACAAAGAACTTGTCCCCAACGTCATCGGCGGCACAGAGGAAACCACCACCGGCGTCATTCGCCTGCGCGCCATGGCCAAAGACGGCACGCTCGCCTATCCCATCATTGCCGTCAACGACGCGCTCACCAAGCATCTCTTCGA
Organism: Candidatus Acidiferrales bacterium; assembly: GCA_035933545.1. Taxonomy (GTDB): domain Bacteria; phylum Acidobacteriota; class Terriglobia; order Acidiferrales; family UBA7541; genus DAHUXN01. Next base: position 4,471 of record DASYYQ010000039.1, read on the forward strand.
CAATCGTTACGGCACGGGCCAGTCCACGCTCGACGGCATCATTCGCGCTACCAATCTCCTGCTCGCGGGCATGAACGTCGTCGTCGCAGGCTATGGCTGGTGCGGACGCGGCGTCGCCATGCGCGCGAAAGGCATGGGCGCCAATGTCATCGTCACCGAAATCAATCCCACCAAGGGCATCGAAGCCATCATGGACGGCTTCCGCGTAATGCCCATGCACGAAGCCTCCAAAATCGGCGAAATTTTCGTCACCGTCACCGGAAACAAATCCGTCCTCGCCGCCGATCATTTCGACAAAATGCGCGACGGCGCAGTGATGTGCAATTCCGGTCACTTCAACGTGGAGATCGACATTCCCGCGCTCGAAAAAATGGCCATGTCCCACCGCGAAATTCGCCCCTTTGTCGAAGAGTACGTCATGCGCGATGGCCGCAAGCTCCATCTCCTCGGTGAAGGCCGGCTCATTAATCTCGCCGCCGCCGAGGGTCATCCGGCCGTGGTCATGGACATGAGCTTCGCCAATCAGGCGCTCTCCGTCGAGCACCTCATCAAGCACTCCAGCAAACTCAAGAAGCAGGTCTACGCTGTCCCCGAGGAAATCGACACGCAAATCGCACGCCTCAAGCTCGAATCCCTCGGCACCCAAATCGACAAACTCACCCCCGAACAGGAGCAATACCTAGCCTCCTGGAACGAGGGCACGTAGTCGCTGCCTCGCCGTCTGGTCCGAACGCACTTGGCTTTTTGGGAGTGCGGCGGCTCGACGCCGCTTTGCCGCGTTAGTCCGCCCAACTTAGGCGTCGCCCCGCCCGACACGCCTTTGGCGGTGCCTCGGAAAGCTTCCCTACACGCGCCAACTTACCATGCCGAATCTCTGAACTTTCCTCCCGCCCACAATGCAATCTCTTGCAGCACGCTTGAACTGGCTTCGCTCTAACCCCTTACCGAACAATACGCGCAACGCGAATATCGTGGCCGCTCGCGTGCTTCTACTCTCTCCGGTCCAGCAGACCGGCGCACCACTGTTCCGATGGATGCCCGGTTCCGGTCTCTTCAGCCCGAAGCCACGAAGGCCATGCCCTCAGGATCTGTAGTCCGGCGCGTCACTTGCTCGCTTGCAGTTGCGGCTTTTTTTCTACTGCTTGGGCCCACTCGCGCTGCCGCTAGCCCCGCGCCACTCAACCTCAACATATCCAACGACGCGTGCGGCTGCACGAATCTCCTGGATTTCCCGGATGGGCAATTCATCCTCACCAACTCCTCAGACGCCGTCTCCATCGCTTTTTCCTTCGGGCGCCTTCAGTTTTTTACCTGTGATGCGCTTGGCAATTGCCAATATGAATTTGGCTCTGGCGGCACTATCGAACTTGTCGTCAATCCGGGCACCGCGAACGCCGTCACCTATACAGGAGAATTTGTAAGCGCCGCGGAGACCATCCAATCATGCGCGAACAATCCCGCTCACCCTGGGGTCCCCGACATTGGCGTGGACGGCACTTTCACCCTGAGCGGATTCAACGGCACAGGCACTGTCGCCGCCTTTGACTCCTGTGTTCTTCCCGCGCACTTCGACCATGCCGGCCTCGCCTACGCCGGGACGCCTACGCCCGAACCTTCTTCCCTACTTCTCTTCGCCACCGGCCTCCTCGGCCTTGCTCTTTGGACTGCGGCGGCTCGACGCCGCTTTGCCGCCTTACGCGTTCTTTGGCAGTATCCGCCATGTTTGCGTTTTCTTGGCTGGGGAGACATTGACGGTAGCATATTAGAAGGTCTTTCTTCTCCTCCGGCCTCCGGTTTCCAGCCTCTATCCTCAGAACCCATTGACGCTCGTGTTAGAATTCCGCTTTGTGCTGATGAAAGAACATGTGCAAGCGCGACGCCTTCATCCCGCAGTCTGGGTGGCACAGGACTCATCCTGTGCGCTTCGAGGTGCCCGCCGGATCAATCTATGATTTTTTTAATCGATAATATGAAAAATTAGAAGTTGGCCTAAGTCTCTTAGAATGAGCAAATGTTGTGGTTCTAATCGATAATTTTAGAGCCCTTTTTGTGTTTGACAATTAGGAACTCGCAGAAGGCAATATGGCTTTTGGAAGGCTCGCCAAAAATAGAACCGGCCTCGGCCGAATGACCCTAAACCGACACGCATGAAGCATCTGGCTAACCTAGCCATCGAAAAAGCGCTTGCCCACCGCGCAACTTACGCCGACGCGCGTGTCATGGACATTCGCCATCGCGACATTTCCACCAAGAATGGCCAGGTCGGCCGCGCCTCCGAAGGCGAATCGCTTGGCATCGGCATCCGCGTCATCGCCGACGGCGCTTGGGGCTTCGCCTCGACCGACCGCCTCACCCCCCGGGGCGTCGAATCCTGCGTCGCCGAAGCCATCGCCATCGCCAAAGCCTCCGCGCTCGCCAAGCGACACGACGTGGTCATGGCTCCGGAGCAGCCCTTCGTGGACACCTGGCAAAATCCCTTCGTCAAAGATCCGTTTCGCATTCCTATCGAAACACAAATCGCTGTGCTGCTCGCCGCCGACGCGGAAATGCGCAAAGTGAAAGGAGTTACCCTCGCCGAGGGCTCCATGTCATTTCGTCGCATCGAACAGCTTTTTGTTTCCAGCATCGGCTCTTCGATTCATCAGCTGAAAATGCAATCCGGCGCGGGAATCGTGGCCACCAGTTTTGCAGGTGAGGAAATTCAAAAACGCTCGTATCCCAATAGTTTCGGCGGCCAGCACATGCTGCGCGGCTACGAACTGATCGAAGAACTCGATTTGGTGCACCACGCGGCACGCATCGCGGAACAGTGCGTCGCATTGCACAGCGCGGAAAAATGTCCGGAAGGGAAGCGCACGATAATTCTGGACAGCTCGCAGCTCGGTTTGCAGATTCATGAATCCATCGGCCATCCTATCGAGCTCGACAGGGTCCTCGGCATGGAAGCGAATTTCGCGGGCATGAGTTTCTTGACGCTGGAAAAACTGAATTCGCTACGCTACGGCTCTGAAATAGTGAACGTCGTCGCCGACGCGCGCCTCGATCACGGCCCGGGGCTCGGCACGTTCGGCTACGATGACGAAGGAGTTCCCGCCCAGCGCACTCCGATTATCAGCAATGGGCTTTTCACCGGCTACTTGACGAACCGTGAAACCGCTGCGGCCATTGGCCAATCGCGCTCGAACGGCACTATGCGCACCGAAGGATGGAACAGGCTGCCGATTATTCGCATGACCAACATCAGCATTCTCCCCGGCGACCGCCGATTCGAAGACTTGATCGCCGACACGGACGATGGAATTTACATGGAGACGAATCGCTCGTGGTCCATTGATGACCGCCGCTATCATTTTCAGTTTTCCACGGAGATTGGCTGGGAAATAAAAAATGGCAAGCGCGTGCGCATGATTAAGACGCCGAGCTACAGCGGAATCACTACGGAATTCTGGAATAGTTGCGACGCGATTTGCTCGCGTGAATATTGGACGCTGTGGGGCACACCGAATTGCGGCAAGGGCCAGCCAATGCAAACGATGGGCACGGGTCACGGGGCATCGCCGGCACGCTTTCGCAACGTGAAAGTGGGGATCGCTTCCTCCGACTAATGGCGACAAAAACCAAGACAAAAACTAAGAAAGCGGTGCCTCGCGCGCGCGTCAGCAGCGGCCACAAAGGCTTGGCCGCACACGATCATCGCCTTGGCGCTGCGGAATTACGGCGCATCGCGGAGAAAATCTTCAAGCTGAGCGAAGCCGACGAAACGGAAGTAGACGTTAGCGCGGTGACCAGCGCGCTGACGCGCTTCGCCAACAATACGATTCATCAGAATGTTGCCGAGCAGGGAATCACGATTTCTGTGCGCGCCGTTGTGGACGGGCGCACAGCACGCGCGTCCACGAACAAAACCGATGAAGAGTCGCTGCGCCGCGTCACCGCCGCTGCGCTCGAACTGGCGCAAGTGCAGCCGCGCAGTCCCGATTTATTGCCAATGCTCGGTCCGCAAAAATTGCAAAAAGTCGCGCGCTTTAATGCAAAGACCGCCGCTGCGACTCCGGCCGACCGCGCCCGCGCCGTGACGCGCGTCTGCAAAATGGCGGATGCGAAAAAGCAAACAACAGCGGGAATTTTCTCGACAGGGCTTTCCGAATTTGCGCTCGCAAATTCGCGCGGCCTTTTTGAATATTACGAGGATACGCGCGCGGAATTTTCGGTCACCATGCTCGAAAAAGATTCCTCCGGCTGGGCTAAAGCCACTTCCGCGAAAAGTGATGAAATCGACGCGGATGCGCTTGCCGAGCGCGCCAGCCAGAAAGCGGCGGATTCGCGCGAGCCAAAAGAAATTCCGGCGGGGCACTACGTGACGATTCTCGAGCCTCCTGCAGTCCTCGATCTCGTCGGATTTTTGTTTTACGATTTCGCGGGAACGTGCGTTCTGGACCAGCGCTCGTGCTTCACCGGCCGCTTGGGCAAGAAATTATTCGGCGAAAATATTTCCATTTGGGACGATGTTTGTCATCCGCTGCAGCTCGGGCCGCCATTTGATGGCGAAGGAATGCCGCGAGAGCGCGTACGGCTCGTCGACAGGGGCATTCCGGTGAATCTGGTTTATTCGCGCGCCACCGCGAAAAAAATGAAAGCGAAGCCGACGGGCCACGGATTTTCGCTTCCCAGCGAAGACGGCGAAGCGCCATTCAATTTGGTTTTCTCCGGCGGCGAAACACCCACGGACGAAATGATCCGTTCGACCGAGCGCGGTTTGCTCATCACGCGGCTCTGGTACATCCGCGAAGTCGATCCGTACAAAAAAGTTCTCACCGGCATGACCCGCGACGGCACATTCCTGGTGGAAAACGGACGCGTGGCCGGCGCGGTGCGCAATTTCCGCTTCAATCAAAGCATCCTCGAAATGCTGGCCAACGTAGAAATGATGGGCCCGGCGGTGCGCGCTTCGGGAGAAGAGTCCTTCGACATGGTCGTCCCCGCGATGAAGGTCCGCGACTTCCACTTCACCGAAGTCACGAAGTTTTAAAAAACTGCCTTTTATTGCGGCGTGGTGAATTGCAGGCTGGCGATGGCGCGGGCGATGACGTTCTGCTGGATTTGCACCAGGTCCGAATTTCCCGTGGTCACGCCGAAAATCGTGAATATATTCTCCCCGCGCCGAATTAGAACGACCGTGCCGGACCAGGGCTGCTTGTCGGCCATACCTTCGAAGCGGTATTCGCACGCAGGCATTCCCGCAACCGTCGACTTACGCAGCGGGCCAGGCCGGAAATCGTCAAACGAATCGGCGAGCCGCCCATTAGTCTCTTCGACATGCGCCATCAGCGTGTCGCCAGTCGGTTCGAGCCCAATGATGAGATAGGTTGTTTGATCGGACGTGCCGAGTGCCGCGATCGCTCCGGGGAGCGCGGCGCGCGCGCCTTGAATGAGTTCCCACTCGGGTGGCTTATAGATGCGGAAGCCGTAGGTTTCGTTGACGTACAAATTGTTCAGCACTTCTTCGCGCATAGGAGGAGGCTCGGGCGGCGCGGCAGGAGCTGCAGCAGCTGCAGCAGGATTTGCATTTGGCGCAGCAGTCGCAGACGCAGGAGCAGGCTGCGCATTTACTGGTTTTGCGGGCGCTGGAATTTCCTTGACGGACGCGGAAATTGCAGAATTTTTCGCAGCGGCATTTGACGCGGACGGATCATTTCTAGCGTTTTGATTGCTCGCGAAGGGTTTTCCTTCTGCGGTTCGCCGCGAGTTTTCGGTTGCAGCCGGTTTCGGGTCAGATTTAGTGACGGTAATGGAAACCACAGAGCTGCGTTCGACGAGGGCGAATCCATAGCTCGTTTTCACGCGGAACGAGTTGCCTTGATAGCCGACAATGGTGCCGATGACCTTGGTGCCATCCTTCAGATGCAGTTCATCGGCATGAGCGGCGATACCAAAGGCGAGCAAAATCGCGAAAAATAGGCCGGCGAGTTTCATGCAAGTTTAGTATGGCAAGCGGTTCCCGTGGGAGCAAGCGGGAGCCGCCGGAGCGTGTCGCTAATGTCAGTTGGACGAAAGGACAGGGTCAAATTGCCGCACCCAAAATGCTTCTAACTACATGGAGTGGTGGGAATTACACGGCTGATGCGCGACGGACCTTATGCGTACAGGGCCAGGCCGAGGGCCAGCCCAAAAATCAGAACGCTGGCGAGAATAAGCAGCGTGCGGGCGCTTTTCTTGCGCACCGCCACTAAGATGACGCCCAAGCCGCAGAGCAGAAATCCCGCTTCAGGCCAAAAGGCTGGTGAGCCGAAGCCCGCTCGCAGCTCGCCGACAGTATGCACGTACAGGATAGAGCTCATCGAGGTGAAGCCGGTGACGCAGGCGGCAGCGATGCCCGCAAGCGCAAGGCTGCCGACCCATTGAGGGAAGCCCGATTTGCGCTGAATGTCGCGCCAGTCCCACCAGGTGAGGCCGACAACGAGGGCAACGATCAGAATCGTGAACAGGGCCATAGGGTCGCCTAGGATGACCAAAAACCAGTGGGCAATTTAGCGGCCAGGAGGCAGGGTACTATAAAGACAGTTATCATACGTTGATTCAATGAGTTACAATTCGCGGCGCCTGCGCGCATCGAGCGCAAGTGCTAAAGTTTTGCACACTTTAGAACGAACGCTGGCGCGTCGTGATGCTGATTGCATTCCAGCGCAAGCCGAAATGGCAGCCAGCGCGCTCTCTCTTTCTCCACTTCTCATTCTTGGGCAAAACTATGGGCTGTGAAGAGCCTCTGCTTGGTTTAATGAGCAGGGTGGAAAATTCTATGCGCGGAAGTTGGAAACGCACTAGGATACGTGAGACGCATGCCAAAAGCGTGGATCATTGGGCATCGAGGTGCACCGGGGTACGCTCCGGAAAACACCATTGCGTCTTTTCGGCGAGCGGTGGAGCTGGGCGCGACGTTCATCGAGACGGATTTGCGGCTTTCGCATGACGCGCAGTTTGTGGCAATACACGACGCCACGCTGGACCGCACCACCAATGGGCGCGGGCTGGTGCGTGATTTCACGCTGGAGCAGTTGCGGGAATTGGATGCGGGATCCTGGTACGGCGAAAAATTCGCGGGCGAGCGGATTCCAACGCTCGAGGAGATTCTGCAATTCGCGCGCGAAGCAGACGTGGTTTTTTATTTGGAGATCAAACAGGAGTTCGGGTGGGGCGTGCATCACGGGATTGTTGGCGCGTTGCGCGAAGCTAAGGAGCCGGCGCGGACGGTGGTGATCTCGTTCGATCCGGGTTTGCTGGAAAAATTGCGGCGGCTGGATGCGGCGTTGCTGACCGGATTCTTGTTCGAGACTCCCGAGCCTGACGTGTTGCAAGAGGCGCTCAAAATCGGCGTGCGTCAGATTTTGCCGCGCGCGAATTTGGTGACGCGCGAATTGGTGAGCAAGGCGCACGACGCAGGACTGCAAGTGGCGACTTGGACGGTGAATTCGCCGGAGCAGATGGCGGCGCTGGTCGAGATGGGTGTGAATGGGATTATGAGCGACTATCCGGATCGTTTGCGCAACGTCGTGGAGCGCGTCGGCGCGGCGAAGTAGCGCGTTTGCGCATGCATTATTTTTCAGCGGCGAGCAGATGGAAAAGTTGCGCAAATTGGCGCAGGGATAATTCTTCGGCGCGAGCGCTGGCGACGAGTTTGCACGCGGCGAGCGCGTGAGTGATGTGCTCGTCGCTGAAAATGGACTTCAGGTTGTTGCGCAGAGTTTTTCTTTTCTGAGCGAACGAGTGCTGCAGAAATTCCAGAAATGCTTCATCGTCTTCGAGGGCGAGGTGCACGCGTTCGCCGGGAAGATGCATGGCGAGGAGCGCGGAATGAACTTTGGGCGGCGGGAGGAACGCGCCGGGAGGAATGCGCAGGACAATTTCGGGGCGCGTGAAATACTGGCAAAGCGCGGAGAGATAGGCGTATTCGCGATGACCGGGCGTGGCCACGATGCGACGGGCGACTTCGAGTTGAATGACGATGTGAATGGATTCGATTTGCGCGGCGAAGCGGAACAGATGCGAGAGAATGGGCGAAGTGATGTAGTAAGGCAGGTTACCGTAGACGCGGAAGCGTTCAGGCGTGAGCGCGGATAAATCGAGCGCGAGGATGTCCCATTCGACGATTTCGACCTTGGGCGTGTTTGCGAAGCGAGTGCGAAGAGAGGAGGCGAGCGCAGGGTCGGTTTCGATAGCGATGAGGCGGCAAGAGTGCGCGGCGAGGAATTCGGTCATTTCGCCATGGCCGGCGCCGATTTCGAGCCATGTGGCAGTGGCGTCCGCGGGGAGCGTTTGCGCGATACGCTGCCGCCACGCGGGACTCGAGAGGAAATGCTGGCCAAGCTTTTGACGAGACATCGTGAACTGAAGTTTATCAAGCTTTAGGGAATCTCTTAGGGGCTGATGTGACGGTTTTTCACGATTTGGTTGCTATTATTCGTGGCGACCAAATCTGTCGCGGCCAGAGCGTTAAGAGCAACAGAGATGCAAGCACGTAGAATGGCAGAGCCGGTTTTAAGGCTTCATTCCCCGTCTGAAGACAAACTCCGAAAAGTGCCTCAGATTCTGCGATAGATACGAGAATAGTCCAGACAACCATCCACCGCCTGACCGCACGGATGTCTTCAGAATGCTTTTGCGCCGCTTCCACTGCACGAGGGAACCAGCTTATGCGAATCCAGGCAAAATAGAGCAGATCAAGAATGCCGAGGACGTCAAAGATGGTTCTTGCATTTCGAAAATTGAGCCACGTGAAATTCGTCATCGCCGCCGCGTAAATATAGAGCGGGATCGACATAAGAAATGCGAACCATATCAAGCGCATCTGCAGGAGCGCTTCCTCTTTTGTTTTTGGGAGGGCCATAGTTCTCTCCAAAGTGAAGGCACAGAATACATCTCTTTCACAATTCTGCGAATGGGTGCCAGGCAGATTCGGGGCGTGTATAATTCTTACGGAGGAAAATGAAAATACTTTTTGTATCGCCGGAGGGGTTGCCGTTCTCGAAGACCGGGGGACTGGCGGACGTGGTGGAGGCGCTGCCGCGGTCGCTGGTAGCGAGCGGACACCAGGTGAGCGTGCTGCTGCCGCGGTATCGGGGGAATCACGCGAGCAAAACGATTGTGCCGAGCATGAGCGTGCCGCTGGGGGCGATGATGCGGTTTCCGGCGATTTGTGAAGCAGGAACGTTCGAGGGCGTGCGCTACTACTTTGTAGATGACCCGGAATATTTTGACCGTGAAAAACTTTACGGCGACAAGACGGGCGATTATCCGGACAATGCGCGGCGTTTTGGCGAACTGAGCCGGGCGGCGATTGAATTTGCGAAGCAAGTGTGGATGCCGGACGTGATGCATTGCCACGACTGGCAGACGGCGCTCGCGCCGATTTACTTGCGGACGCTGTACGCGCACGATCCGGCAGTGGCGTCGCTGCCGGTGGTGTTTACTGTGCACAATTTGGGGTATCAGGGGCTGTTTCCGCGCGCGACGCTTGCGGACGCCGGCCTGCCGAATGATCTCTTCCGCATGGACGCGCTGGAATACTACGGAAAAATCAATTTGCTGAAGGGCGGACTGATTTTTGCGGATTACATCACGACGGTGAGCCGGAAATACGCG
>DASYYQ010000052.1:0-6857 GCA_035933545.1 Candidatus Acidiferrales bacterium
CAGCCGCACAACTCGCGCCGCAGAAGCACCACGGCCGCCTCGGGCGGCTTTTTTAATTCAGGGGGCATGTTCCCAAAATGGAACCGCCAGCCAACGAACCCGCTTTGAACTCTCAACTTTCAGTTGACTCGCCACCAGCCACTCACCACTGTTTTCGGTATCAGTACTCTAATCGCAATTCCTATGAAAAATTAGAACCCGACGCAAGTTGCACAAAACAAACGATCGGGTACATTTCTAATCGCAAAGAAATCGCACTTTGTCCAAGGTAAAAATGCACAATTCTAGTGCAATCCATTTTCCGAGATCGGTGAACCAATGAATGCCACGGCGAAGACGGCTCTGGGTTCCGTGGAGATGGCGCCTAAGGCGAACCTCTGGCCCTTTGACCACAAATTGGCCATCGAGCACCTGACGAAAAACGATGCGCGGCTGGCGCGCCTCATCGCGAAATGCGTCGAGTTCCGCCTGAATATCGAGGCCGCGCAGAGCCCCTACGAAGCGCTCCTCGAAGCCATCGTCTACCAGAGCATTTCCGGAAAAGCCGCGGCCACGATTTTTGCGCGCGTCAAGGCCCTCGGCTCCGGGGCGCTCGGCGGGAACGGCCGCTGCCCCACTCCGCAGGAAGTTTTGAAGCTGCGCAAATCCGTTCTGCGCAAGGCCGGCCTGTCGTTCGCGAAAATCGCCGCGGCGAAGGATCTCGCGCAAAAAACCATCGAGGGAATTGTTCCCACTCTCGAGGACGCGGAAAAAATGTCAGACGAGGAATTGGTCACGCGGCTCGATTCCGTGCGCGGCGTCGGCGCGTGGACCGTCGAGATGTTCCTGATTTTCCGCCTCGGACGCCCCGACGTGCTGCCGATTCACGATTACGGCGTGCAAAAAGGATTCGCGCTCACTTATGGCAAGCGGAAAATTCCCAAGCCGCGCGAACTCGCGAAATTCGGCGAACGCTGGCGCCCCTATCGCACCGTCGCGTCGTGGTACATGTGGCGCGCCGTGCAATTGGCGGGCAAGAACGCGCGAAGAATCAGCAAAAGTCCCGCGAAGCGAAAGTCTGTGAGAAATGGAAGTGCGCGAAGAACGCTAAAGTGAAGAACGTCACGTCCGTCCCGATGCAAAACCATCGGGACGAGACGTGCGCTGCAGGGACGAAGGGACCTCGCGAAACACGAAACCCCGTGAAGCGCTACTGCTTTTCGCCGCGATTCGGTGATTGATTTGGCTTCTGGCTTGGAGCCGAATGCTTGCTCGCGCTGTGGCCTTGCTGGTCAGCATCGTGCCCGAGTTGCGAATTGGTCCGCAGCAGCATCTGCGTGCCGCTGGAAAGATGCACGTTGCGGTTCGCCGAGGTGATCACCGAGCCTTCCGTCGCATTGCTCGCCGAAGAGCCAAGATTCAACCCTTTCATGCCGAACACGCCGGAACTGGTCGAAGTCAACTGACCTGCGGCGTCGAGCCCGCGCAGATTACTGGAAGCAGAGCCGGCAGCAGAAGTGGCGGATCCGAGCGTGCCGCCCGCCGTACGTCCAAGGTTTCCCGCCGCGCCGCCTGCCATTCCGGCTGTGGAACCGACCGCGCCGGCAGCGCCTCCGACAAGGCCGCCTCCGCCACCAACAGCTCCGCCGCCCATCGCGCCCGCGCCGCCGCCGGCCATCATGTCGTCATCGCCAAATCCGGCGTTGGCCATGCTCTGCGCCGCTGCGAGCGCTTGAATCGAAGCGTGGAACGGGACGGTCTGCCCCCTCTTGATGACCGCTTCATCAAAGACGATTCCCACCGCGGACTCCGCGTGAGCCTTGGTGTGCGCCTGCGCTTCGGTGACGTGGCCGATAAGCCGCGTGCCGTGGCGCAAAACGACGCGCTTGCCTTCTTTCACGTCCTTGGTGGTACGCGCTTCCACGCGCTGGCCCGGGTGACACTTGCGGGCGTCAATCGTGGTCAGCAAGTCAGCGTTCACTGCGGCACCATTCGAGAAGCCCGCAGACGCCGGCCCGGCATTCGCTGACGCGGAAGATGAGCTTGCCGCCGAAGCAGACGCTGCGGCTTGCGAGCCTTGCTGCGCTGACTGCGTTTTCTGCGCCGAGAGGTTTGCTTGCCCGCTACTGCTTACCGAACTGGACTGCGCGCTGGCGGTGCACGCCAGCGCAACTGCGGCTAACATCGTGATGCAAAGTTTGCGCATGCGTCTTCCCTCCTGTAATGTTTCGGCCTGCTGGTGACCTAAGAATAAGGGTTACTTCGGGCCGAAATGATTGCAGAAATATGCAATTTTTATTCCCTGAGCTAAATGCCGGTGCAATCGTTAGTTACGATGGCTCAGGCGTTGCGAAACGTACTTCTTTCTGTGTTAAAAAGTGACGATGTGGAAATTCTATAGAAGCGAGGAAGTTTGTGTATCCGGCTGAAACCTGATGTACGAATGCGCACGGCGGCGAAAGTTGGGGCCTCAAGTGGAAGCTTAAAGCGTTCGCTGAGGTGGCGTTGTTGAAGAAATTGCGCTGCGCGAATCCGGGTTTCGGCTTCTTCTCCAAACGGTGAGGAATAGCGCGACGATGCCGGCGACCAGCACCGCAGCTTCGAGGCGCACGGAAATGACGTGCAGATGATCGAATTGCCGGCGTAGCGGATTGTTCGCCGCGGTGTTCATATAGGAGCCCATCTGCGTTCTCAGATTTTGCATTGTGGGCATAATCCACAACTGCGAAACCAACGTCACCAGCAGCATCAGTTCCACCAGAATCGAAGCGGGTCGCACAAGACCGCGCCAGGAGCGCGCCGCAATCAGCGCCACAGCCAGATAAATCACCGCCGCGATAATTCCCAGGAGGTGCAGCTGCAATATCAGAACGGCGACAATGTTCCCCGCTTCGTCGAGATTTTTCAGCTGCGAAAAGAGCACACCGGCCGCAAATCCAAAAAAAATCATGCTGCCGACCCAGGTACCCAGGGTGAACACTTTCAGAAAACGCCACACGGTTGTCATAGGCTTTTCCGGTAAAATGACCTTTCGGCTTCGTGCGTCATCATAACTAGGCGAAACTTCATTCGGAAGAAAATTCGGGGCCGAAATGGTGGGCGATCAAGGACTTGAACCTTGGACCTCTCCCGTGTGAGGGGAACGCTCTAACCAACTGAGCTAATCGCCCGCGGCGCCCATTATCGCACAGAAAGTTATCGCACAGAAGGACGAGCAAATTGCAAACCACAGTGACCGCCAACAATTCTCAAATCGCGCAGCTTCAGCATACGATTGCGCGGGTCATCAAAGGCAAAGAGGAAGTGATTCGCCTCGCGCTGACGACGCTGCTCGCGCGCGGGCATTTGCTGATCGAAGACGTTCCCGGCACCGGCAAAACCACTCTTGCGCATACGCTGGCGCGCGCGTTTCGCTGTTCTTTCCAGCGCGTGCAGTTCACTTCCGACATGCTGCCGAGCGACGTGATCGGCATCAGTGTATACAATCCGGCGCGCGAGGAATTTGAATTCAAGCCCGGGCCGCTTTTCGCGAACATCGTTCTGGCCGACGAAATCAACCGCACCACGCCGAAAACGCAGTCGGCGCTGCTCGAAGCGATGAACGAAGCGCAAGTGACAGTGGATAATCACACGCATCCTTTGCCGCAGCCCTTTCTGGTGATTGCCACGCAAAATCCCATCGAGCATCACGGCACGTATCCGCTGCCCGAATCGCAGCTCGACCGTTTTCTGATGCGCATTCGTATGGGCTATCCCGGGCGTGAAAGCGAAAAAGAAATTCTGCGCAACAACGGATCGGCGGCCGTCGAAGAAGTGCCTCCGGTGATGGACGCCGCTGAAGTGATGGCCATGCAGGACGCGGTGCTTCGCGTTCGCGTGGAAGATAGCCTGCTCGACTACGCGCTGGAAATTGTGGAACGCACGCGCCAGACCGAACATTTGAGCCTCGGCGTCAGCCCGCGTGGCGCGGTGATGCTGCATCGCGGAGCGCAGGCGCGCGCGTTTCTCGAAGGCCGCGATTATTGCCTGCCCGATGATTTCAAACAGCTCATCCTGCCGGTTTTCGCGCACCGCATTGTAGTGAGCTCGCGCTACGCTTCCACGCGCAAAAAATCCGAGCAGGCTGAAACGATTCTCGCGGAAATCGTCGAGACTGCACGAGTGCCGCTTTAGACGCGTTGGTAGCTCACGCCCATTGTCATTCCGGAGAGCGGAGCGACGAGGAATCCGCATTTTGACCCAGGCGCAGCCGAAAAGCTGCAGATTCGCGGAAGGCGCGATTCTGCGCTACCAAAAAGCGAAATGCAGATCCTTCGCTGCGCTCGGAATGAGCGTTTTAGGGAACTGGACTCCACTGAATGAGCGTTAGGCTCCTCAATTTTTGGCGGGAACGCGACCGTCCGGCATGGCGCAATTTTGCTGCCGCCATCGGCACGCTGGCGCTGGCTCTTGCGCTGGCGCTTTATTCGGCGGCAATGGCCGAGAACGGCCGTACGATTTTCGCCGGCCTGGCCGCTACGCTTGCGCTTGCTTTGGCCGCGTGGGTATCCATCGCCATCGTGCCGAAGATGGCGCGGCACACGAGCCTGCGCTGGCTGCTCTATCAAGTCGATTACCGACTGACGCGCGAAGGCGTGATTTATCTGGCAGCGGTTTTCATCGTGGTGCTTGCTGCGGTGAACACGGGCAACAATTTGCTGTTCATGATTCTCGCGTGCCTGCTGGCCGGCATTCTGATTTCAGGAGTATTGTCGCGCGCGGTGCTCACCGGTCTCGAACTGAACATCGAGCTTCCCGAGCATGTCTTCGCGGAGCAGCCCATTCTTGCGAACGTCGAAGTTCGCAACGAAAAATCCATTACGCCTTCCTTTTCTCTGCGCGTGGTGGGCGCGGCGGAGAAAGGCCCGTCGCAAATTCTCACGCGCCCGGTATATTTTCCTTACATTCCGCACGAGAGCTCGGCGAGGCAGAGCGTCGAGCTGCTTTTCCCGCGCCGCGGCGTTTATCGCCAGAACGCATTCGGCATTCGCACCAAGTTTCCTTTTGGATTTTTGGAAAAAACGCGGCGGGTGGATTCGCCGATGGAATTAGTTGTGTATCCGCGCGTTGAGCCGACGGATGAGTTCTACGAAATTCTTCCGCTGCTTTCCGGGGAAATCGAGAGTATGCACCGCGGGCGCGGGCACGACTTGCATTCGATACGCGATTATTTGCCGACCGACAGCGCGCGGTTTGTGGACTGGAAAGCCTCCGCGAAATCCGGCGCGCTGAAGATTCGCGAATTCGCGCGCGAAGACGAGCGGCGGCTGATTCTGGCGCTGGATCCTGCGCTGCAGGCGGCGGAATCAGAAGCGGAGACGGAAAAACAGAACGAGCAGTTCGAGCGCGCCGTTTCGCTGGCCGCGTGCATCGCGTGGCGTTTTTTCGAAGCGCGGGCGGAGATGCAGTTCCGCACGCCGCGAATGTCCACGCCGATGGGCACCGCAGGCGACATTATTTACGATGTGCTGCGCGAACTGGCTTACATCGAGCCGGAGCGCGAGAATTCCGGCGCGGCGTTTCTCGAATCGCTCGTTCCGCTGCACGAAAGCTTCAAGATTGTGCTGACCAGCCAGGCGCAAGGCTCCATTCCCACGGCGCTGTGGTCGTCGTCGTATTTCATTTTTCTCGACTCGCTGTGATAGGCATCACTGCGACATTGGTGAGTTCCCGCGTTGCGCCGACGCTGGAGCGTAGAATTCGGTCGGCGCAGTAACACGCAGGCCCTTCTTTTTCGTGCGGATTTCCAACTTGTGAAATTGTCCCGCTTTGAGAGATTGACTTGGTGAGTAACCTATTAGGTAACCTATTAGGTAGAGGTGCGACAGATCTTCTTCGATGCTCGAAAATGCGGTCTCCATGCCTGTGGCGTTTCGCACCCTTAGCATTTCACCCCCCGTATTCTGTGTAATCTTCGCTACGAAATCTTCCGCCCGTCGGTCCTCCTCGTATGAGGCGCCTGGCTCCAGCTCCACGAAATAAACTGCTACTCCCGCCTTTATTGCCTCCCGAATCGCATCTCTCGCATTCGTTCTGCTGTCGTTGTCATCACCCTGACCTACAATCACCAAAAGCCTGTAGCCTCGCTGCGAGAATAAAATTCCCGTCGCCTGTTTGATGGCATCGTATAAAGCTGTTCCGCCAATTGGCTCTACGGACTCGAGGCTGCGAATTCCGCCCTCGAGTTTTGACGAGTGGGTCGAATAGTTTGCGACGACCATCATCCTGTCATTGAACGCCGCTGCAAATGCAGCGCGATCTTCGTCGACAATCAAACCGACAAATTTTACTAGGGGCTCGATTTCGGCGTTGGGAAAAACGTCTCGCCGACTTTTCGATCGATCTATCAAGATTCCGATGGACATTTGCCCGACCCGCCCTGGCGTATCAAATATTAGAATTCGCCTTGGCTTGCCATCCTCCTGGACCTGAAAATCCGTAGCTTCCAATCCGTTTACATTTTTCCCATGTTTATCGTGAACGGTAAATGCCACGAGATTCATTTGGACATTCAGCGGTAAGCTTTGCCGAATCGGCGGCACGGCAGAATCGCTACTCGTCTGCCCATGCGCAAGTACGCCGACAGTCAGCCCAACAGCCAAAGCGGCGAAGCAAAAGAGGCAATTGCGCATCTTTCACCTTTCAGGTTCAGGCGTCGCAGTTCGCCCCGAGCCGAATCCTAGAATAACTCTCAGTGCGCGGCCATGAGTTTTTTCCAACGCACCCAGGCTTGGTCGCGGGCTTTGCGATTCGCGGGCGTGGCGTCGGGGGCTTCGCCGGCGCGCATGAAGCCGTGGCCGGCGCCCGGATAAATTACCGGCTCATACGTCTTGCCGAGC
>DASYYQ010000160.1:0-40180 GCA_035933545.1 Candidatus Acidiferrales bacterium
TTCCGCTGCATCCCGTGCACATGTTCATCAGTATTTCCGCGTTCGTCACCGCCGGCGCTCAAGTATTCTTCTATTGGAACTTCTTCTGGAGCATGAAGCACGGCAAGCCAGCCGAGCAAAATCCCTGGCATGCCACAACTCTGGAATGGTCGGTCAGCACGCCTGTACCGCATGACAATTTCGCCGGAAATTATCCAACCGTGTATCGCGGGCCCTATGAATACAGCGTCCCTGGCGCGGCTGAGGATTACATTCCGCAGCATATTGCGCCTGAATTGGTCGCTAAGGCCTGATTGAACGTTATGCCGCACATCACAACCACAGACGAACTCGAAATTATCGGCTCCGGAGGCGGCCCAAAACCGCCCGCAGGTTCCGGCGGAGATGATGGCCGCGGACGCAGCGGAGGCCGGTCGGAAGTGCCGCAGCGCATTTACGTCACGGGCATAACAGTGGCCATGGGCGGCATTTTGATGTTTTTTATGGCGTTGGTGAGCGCGTTTATTGTGCGCAAAGGACTGGGCGGCGATTGGCACAGTTTTCCAATACCTCGCGTTCTGTGGTTGAACACCGCGATTCTGCTGGCCAGCAGCGCGACTTTGATTCGCGCACGGCGATTGTTCAAGCAGGGCGATCAGCCTGGTTTTCGCCATTGGTGGGCGGTTACCACCATCCTTGGATTGTTTTTTGTTGTGGGCCAACTGATCGCCTGGCGCCAAATGGTGGCGGCTGGCTTTTATCTTGCTTCCAACGCCAGCAACAGCTTTTTTTATGTGCTCACCGCCGCGCACGGAGTTCATCTGCTCGGAGGAATCACGGCGCTGCTTTTCGTGGGCTGGGGCAGGCTGCGCCGCGTGACGCTCGCGACCGGAACAGAAATTGTTGGCTACTACTGGCATTTCATGGACGGGCTTTGGATTTTTCTTTTTCTACTTCTACTGCTGGGACGGTGAGACTTGGCTGAACTAGACATAGATGCGGTTGTAGGGCCAGCTTGGGGCGGCGGCGTAGCTCCTTTCGCCACCAATACCAAGAAGCTTGGGATGTGGCTCTTTCTTCTTTCCGACTCGCTCACTTTCTCCACGGCGATTCTGGCGTACGCCTATGTACGCCTGGCCAGCACGAGCTGGCCGCGACCATTCGAGATTTATCCCGCGATCGCCAATGCGACATTTTTGACATTTATTTTACTGTCGAGTAGCTTGACGATGGTAATCGCGGTGGCCGCCGCTCACCGCGGCGAGGTGCGCAAGTCGGTGATGTACATCATATTCACTGCGATAGGCGGCGCGGCATTCGTGATTCTTCACCTCATGGAGTGGTTTCGCCTGTTCGCGGAGGGCGTTACGCCGTGGTCGAATCAGTTCGTGGTAAACGGCAAGCCCGGCGACCCGCTTTTCGGCGGCACGTTTTTCGGACTCACCGGCCTGCACATGCTGCACGTTTCCATCGGCGTGATTTACCTGAGCATCATCGCCTTTGGTTTCGGGCGGCGGAAATTCAACGCCGATCACGTCGAGGTCAGCGGGCTCTACTGGCATTTTGTTGACCTCGTCTGGATGTTCATTTTCCCGATGGTTTATCTGATGTCCGTCAATCTGAACGTGAAGAGCTGAGGAGCATATCGCGCGATGAGCACGCATGAGATAGCGGCAGAAGCTCACCACGAAGTGGGCTCGAAGCGATTGTTTATGTGGGTATGGTTCTGGCTATGCTGTTTAACGGGTATTGAAGTTTTGCTAGCCTATCTGCGCCTTGAACCGCACACCATGCTGATTCTGCTGGTTGGACTTTCGCTAATTAAATCGGCGCTGATTGTCGCGTATTTCATGCACCTGCGCTTCGAGAAGATTGGATTATTTTTGATTATCGTGCCAACGCTCGTCCTTGTGCTCATGATGATTTTGATTTTCGTTTTTCCAGATGCCATACGCATCGTTAACATGCACACAATTCATATGTGATCCGGAGCGCAATCCGCAGTATCATGGCAGCAGTATGAAATGGGGAGCAACCGCATTGATCAGGACGCGCCGTTTTTTTGAATTGTTGTTCGGGGCAATGACTTTACTGGCTGGGACGATGATTTCTGCGCCCGCCGCGTTCGCGCAGGGCTGCGCTCTGTGTTACAACGACGCCTCGGCGACGGGACCGCACGCTGAGGCCGCGCTCCGCCACGGCATTTTGATATTACTGATTCCGCCCATGCTCATCTTCTCGGGCTTGTTTGTGATGCTGTACCGCCGGCGCAACGCCCATCACGAAGCGTCACAGCTGGCTTCCGGCGCCGGTTCTATGAGCGCCTCGTCTGAGTTCGTTCTGCACTTGGATTAACAACTCCTGCCTCAACTAAGCTCTTTACGGCGAATCTCTTGTTGTAGAAGGGCGCAAGGGGAGAATCGCGCCTTCCGCGACGGGACGTTTCGCGTGGAAGGCGCCTGGAAGAAAGAACTAAGTGCCGTGCTTTTCGTTCAGGCCTGTGCAGATGGTCACTGCATTTTCCGGATTGATGGCTGTCGAATCGAAATCGATGTGTTTGATCACGCCGTTCTTGTCGATCACAAATGTTGTGCGCCGGGCGAATTCCACCTTTTCGCCACCCATGGGAAAATTCTGCACGATGCCATATTGCTTCAGCACCTTGCGATTCATGTCGCTCAGCAGCGGGAAAGTAACGCCAATCTGCTTGGCAAACGCAGCGTTGGCGGGAGGACTGTCTATGCTGATTCCGAAAATCACTGAATCGCTTGCTTCAATCTTGGCCAAATCAGACTGATAGGCCTGGAGTTCCTTCGTTCAACCGCTGGTGAAGGCCAGGATGTAGAACGCTAGAATCACGTTCTTCTTGCCGCGGAAGCTGCTGAGAGACACCGAACCATGCTGGTCGGTCGGCAGCGTGAAGTCCGGCGCCATCTCCCCAACTTTGAGATTCGTGGTAGTAATTGCCGCCTGATTCTGCGCGTGCATCGTAAACGGCAGAGCCGCAAGCGCCAGAACAATCGCAGCCGCCATCGAAACCATGCGTTTCATGCGCGGTCTCCTCGAGAAATTTACTTTGACCGAGTGTGAATCATATCAGAATTCTGCCAAAAGGGAGTGTCAAAAAGGCAAGCTACAGCATTCGCGAATGATGAGCAGAAGGATTTGGATGCTGGTTTACTTGAATGCGGGCTAGATTTCGTCGCTCTGCAGATAGCGGAAGGGATCGCCGATATTCTTGCGGACGTCTGCCCAAAAGTTGTCCGGCTTGGACAGAAATGCTTTCACCACACACGGATCGAATTGCGTGCCAGAGAATCTCTCGATTTCCTCCCGCGCCGCGCTCACCGGCAATGCTTTGCGGTATGGCCGGTCAGAGGTCATGGCGTCAAACGTGTCCGCAACAGCAAATATCCGCGCTCCCAGGGGAATCTCCTCGCCCCTGAGACCGCGAGGATAGCCGCTGCCATTGTAGAACTCCTGATGCGAGAGCACGATTTCGGCGGCATCTTTAAGGAAGGGGATTTTGTTCAAAACCGTGTAGCCAATGTCGCAGTGGCGCTTCATCAATTGTCGCTCATCGTCGCTCAAGGGACCGGGCTTTCGCAGCACCTGGTCAGGAATGCCCATCTTGCCGATATCGTGCAGAAATGCGCCGCGCGCTATTTGCGGCAGTATCTCCGGGTTCACCTTCATAATTCGCGCGATAAGAATGGTGATGGCGGTGACGCGCTGGCAGTGGCCTTCGGTCTCAGCATCCTTCGCATCAAGAGCGCTGCCAAGCGCTTGCAGCGTATGGTCGTAAGACTGTTCGAGATCGTGCAAAGTGATGGACAATTGCTGTGTGCGTTCCGCCACCAGGTGCTCCAGATTGCGCTGGTAGGAGCGGTTCTCCAGAACGAGATGCCGGTGCTCCAGAGCCCGGCTAACGCTGTAATAGAGCTGGTCTTTCTCGAAAGGCTTCAAAATGTAGTCGTAGGCGCCGGCGCGAATTGCCTCGAGCGCTATGGAGATATCGTGCATGGCGGTGACCATGATTACGGGAATATCTTCGTCCTGCGAACGAAGCTGGCGCAACAGGCGCATCCCATCCATTTCCGGCATAACAATGTCGCTCAGTACCAGATCGTGGGAATCGTTGCGAATCTCCTGGATTGCCTTGCTTCCATCAGAGACGACTGTGCACCGATAGCCCTGGGCTTCCAGCAGCGTGGAAACCACCTCGCGTATCGCCTCTTCGTCGTCGCAGACGAGTATCTTTTCCCCGGCCAACCCATTTCTCCTGTAGTGAAATTATATCGGCCATCACAAAGTGAGTGATTAGGATTGTCGGAAGGTGCCGCGTACGAGTTACTGTAAAGGTCAAGACACAGCGAGGAAGTGGACTTACCTTGTCAGGCTATTTCTTGGGAAAAACCCAACGCGCATATGCGGTTCGTTTACTTCACCTGCACCTAACTACTGCAAAATATGGTGGTTGGCGCCTCGATGCGAATTCACCTTGCGATTAAATTCTGAGTAGCAATGCCGGGTAGAAACGGACGAGCCATCAAGTGGCGGAAGTAATCCCCACCTGCGGCTTGCTTTCGGCCATATGATCCAAAAAGCGCTGCATTTCAAGCCCCAGCTTGGCAACCAATTCGGTAAGACGGGTGGTCTCCTCGAGTGGCACCGCTCGCAATGCGAGACGCAAAAGGGTCATTCGATAAAGCACGCGGAATTGCAGCCCAAGCAAGAGCAATTCCGACTCTTGGGACCGCCGAAGTTCCGGCGAAAGTGTAGAGATTAGCCGCGCCAATTGTTGTAGATGCTGAAAATCTTCCGCCAATCCTTGCAGATAAAGCCGCAGGATGCGGTTGCGTTCAGTCCGCCACTGCTTCAACGTGCTCCTCGAGGCCCGGCCTGTCAAGAATTTCTCATCGTCAGTAGCCAGAAGGCGATGCACCTGGGGGAAATGCCGACAGTGGACGGGAAGCAGCTTCTTGATTTCCAAAGCGCTCACTTGTGTGGACGGAAGCTTTTGCGGCGCCCAAAGCAGCCATATCAGCAGAACAAGGAGAATGATTGCCAGCAGGAACATAAGCGCCGCCGTCATTTCCACATCTCCAACAACCGGGAGTTCAGTTCACGCATTCGTGTGGTCAACCGAGGTCCGATTTCTGCGTAGTAGCCGGACTCGAGGAGCGCTGGAACGGGTTCCGGAGCAGGGAATGGCTTCCAAACAGCTACAGCCCAGAAAAATAGAGCAAGGTCAAACGAGAATCGGCGCAAGGTCTCCCAGAGCGAAAAGTAACTCAGCCAATGCTGCAGAAAAGTATTATCGGCGACTTGAATTGCCGAGTAGCAACCAAGGCCAACCGCAATCCACAGGAGTGGACCTCGAACCGTGATGCCATAATATCGGCAAAAGAGAAGGCCGAAAATCAGGACGCTGACCACCGTTAACTCGAGCCCGCGTTCAGCGGTGAGAATCGTGGCTGCCAGAGCATAGGCACTCCGTCCGGATATGATTATGGCAGCCGTGACGAGCGCTACGGCAATGGCGATAAGGAGAGGCCGGGAAAGCCTCCAAACGCCCGCATAAGGGGAAAGCAAGATGCGGCAAATTTCGTAGACGACCATGGTGCGAACTGCAATTTGTGCGGCCTGCATCACCCAATAAACATAGAACGAAACGTGGGAAGCGATCCCTGTCAGCTCGTAAGCTAGGAGCAAGACGCCTTCGTTAATGACGAGCAAAGAGAGGTAGGTCGTAAAGATGGGAAGCCGGCTAAAGAACCGATGGCGCAGCGCCAAGAACAGAACCATCACCTCAATGAATGAAGTGACGGCCCAATGCACCGAGCTAAGGAATGTGAGGCCCATACACGCCGGGGGGTACTATAGCATTCTATGAGGGTTACGTAAACTGACAGTTACTACCCCCCGGCGGCATGTACGCTGCGACCACTCAAAGAGCAGAATTCGTCTGCGGCTCTGAGAGTAAGCTGCCAGAGGGAAAGGGCGGCACAGGGCTGCCACCGTCGGCTGACAGAGTCATCTGCGGTGACAAGAGTAAGCTGCCAGAGGGAAAGGGCGGCACGGGGCTGCCACCGTCGGCCGACAGAGTCATCTGCGGTGACGAGAGTAAGCTGCCAGAGGGAAAGGGCGGCACAGGGCTGCCACCATCGGCCCGGATCGAGACTGTTGGAGCTATAGCTGCCTTCAGAGCGGTCACGTGTGTGTTGACGGTCGAGCGACTCGAAGCTACTATCGTCAGCAGTAGCGCGCTGCCGGCGATCAAAAAGAATTTCGCTGCGTGTTTCATACGGAACACCTCCTGCGATGTTTTTCGCAAGAAACGCTTCGTTCGCAGCGGATTTCGCTAAAATGTTCTGAAGGTGGAACAAATTCAAAAATGGAATTGGACGACTTTCATCAAAGTCGCGCGGTTATTGAAGATTTCGCTGCCAACACTTTGGGCCGAATACCCGGCGAAGTCTCACGGCTGCTGCACGTCGCTATGCTTCGCGACTTGGCCAGCGGACAGTATCGTCATGACGGACTATCGGCTCTTTATTCCGAACCCGTTGTGAATGAGGCGCTGCGGTTGTGCCATGAGCAACTGTTCGAGCGCCTACTTGAAACTTCGCTGGAAAGTCAGGACGCTGAGGTTCGTAAGTGTCTTCAGAGTTTTGATGTGGACCTGAATGAAATCGCTGCGCGATGGAAGGAACACGAATTTTACAAGTGTCTTATTCCCTCCGGAGTGCCGATTTATCTGCGGGAACTGTTCTGTTCCAATTTTGGAACGGTCCTGGGGCTGATCGTTGAGCAAAGGGTTACGCGTCGATCAGTCGCATAGATACTCCTACCACTCTGCCGACAACTTCCGCTTCCTCGGGGAGATGATAGCTCTCCGGAATACATGGCGAAAGCGGATGCGGCTGCAGCGCCAAGCGGCTTCTCTCAAGCACACACCAGCAACAGCGATAGCCCGAGCGTATGTCAATCAGGTAAATAGGCCGGTCCGCTTCATTTTTCCAGCCGCCGGGATCATCCACCCTCTGTTTTTGCGGATCCACCAGCACCAGCGCTCCCGGGCGTAGCAGCGGTCCCATCCAATGGTCGGAGGAACCGATGTATCCGTAATGATATTGGTGGCCGTTCTTCAGCGCGGCTGCTTCAAAATATCCCCACTGCTGTACCATTCGCGTGAGGTAGGTAGTACGCTGAGGATCGAAGCCAGGATCGAAATGAATCGGAAGGTTAACGCCGCGAGGAGCCGCCGCCAAATGGGTATTGGGAGCTCCGCCTGACGCTCCATTCGAAAAAATGTCGCCCAACGGAACATCGTACCATCTGCAAACTTCATCGGGATTCAGGTGATAAATGCTGCAGAGGCTGAAGAGCTTGTGGAGACTTGGGATTGCGCCGGAATTCTCGAAGTCGGCCAAGCGGCTGATATGAACGATGAATTCCGTCCTGCCATGACGCTGCGCGAGCTCATAACTTGCTTGTTCAACGTCACGGTAGGTGAAACCCAGCCGCTCGCGCACTTGACGAAGACGAATGCCAGGAAACAAATTGCGGAGCTCCAAAGTTGGTTTGCTGTTAGCGGGCTGGATTATAACAGAGGCCAGGTTTGTTCGGAAACCGGAACAGCGTGAATAATTATATGACTAGTTTATAATAGCAGTAATAACATATATTCTATGTAATAGAATACTACCCGAAAAGCGATTAGCGGTCAAAGCGGGGAAGGCGGAGGAGGTGAACGTATTGACTTCTTATAAATTATACATAAACTTTGTCCGTTTCCTAAGCTTTCTAGGACGCTGTCGCGAGAGCCGTCATATTTAGATTCGCTCGCTTCAAACGTCAGAACTCTGCACTTCATATAGCGGGGAGAAACCGAATGCGAATAGTGAATCTGCCATACAAGCATTGTGTGCTGGTTATTGCAGCGATTTCCGTGTGCGCTTTTTCGGCCCGTGCGCAGTTCCGCTCTGCGCGGGCGAACCAGAATAGCTTTCGGTTTCGGTTCGTCGGCCCTACGGTTGGAAATCGCGTCGCTTCCGTGGCAGGCGCGCCCGGAGATCCGAACACCTACTACGCGGGCGCAGCTTCGGGCGGCGTTTGGAAATCGACCGACGGCGGCAATCGCTGGACGCCTATCTTTGACAAGGAGCCTGTGGCCGCTATTGGGGCGCTTGCCGTTTCCGAGTCGAACCCCAATATCGTTTGGGCGGGGACAGGCGAAGCATGGGCCATTCGCGACACGGACCTGATGGGTGATGGCGTTTACAAGTCCACAGACGCCGGCAAAACTTGGACGCACCTAGGACTCGATGCCACCGGTCGCATCGGCCGTGTCATCGTGAATCCTACAAATCCTGACAACGTGTTCGTCTGTGCGCTTGGCCGCACAACAGGGCCGCAGCAGGAGCGCGGCGTGTATCGCACTATGGATGGCGGAAAAACCTGGCAGCGCGTGCTTTTTGTCGACGAAAACACGGGCTGCTCCGGCCTCTCCATGGATCCTGAGGATTCTCAGACGTTGTTCGCCGGTACCTGGCAGATTGCCATGCATACCTGGGGAGAATTCAGCGGCGGACCTGGCAGCGGGATTTACGTTTCTCACGACGGCGGTACCAAATGGACGCACATCGAGGGGCACGGTTTGCCTAAGCGCCCGGTAGGGAAAATCGATGTCGCGGTTGCACCGACCGATTCCAATCGGGTGTACGCGTTGATCGAAACCAAAGATCAAGGATCTGTGTGGCGTTCCGACGATGGCGGTGAAAACTGGCGGGTCGTCAACTGGCAGCGTACGCTCATTGGCCGCGCTGGTTACTACATTCGCCTCGCTGTATCTCCGGCAAACGAAGATGAGGTATTTGTCGCCAACAGCAGTTTTTTCCGGTCCGTGGATGGTGGGATGACCTTCAATGAAGTGCCGTGGGGTGGCGACAATCACGACATTTGGATCGACCCGAAAAATGCGGATCGTTTTGCGCTCACCAATGACGGCGGCATTCTTATCACCACCGATCATGGGCGCGGCTTTCATCGCGTGAGCCTACCGATTGGCCAGATGTATCACGTCGCCGTGGATAATCAGATCCCGTACGACGTCTACAGCAACATGCAAGATGACGGCAACATGCGCGGCCCGAGTACCTCGGTCGGTTTTGCTTTCGGCGGCGGCGAGCAGCCCGGCTGGGATCACGACATGGGCGGCTGCGAATCAGGCTGGACGGTTCCAGATCCGGCGAATCCCGACATTGTCTGGGCCACATGCTATGGCGACGAGGTGACCGTTTGGAACGCCAAGACTAGGATGGCTCGCTCGGTCAGTCCCTGGGCGCACACGCTCGATTCGCCGCCCAACGACGCAAAATATCGCTGCCATTGGACTCCGCCGCTCGCCATTGATCCCTTCGATCCCAGCACCGTCTACTATGGCTGCCAGGTGATCTTCAAAACTTCCAATGGCGGGCAGAGTTGGAGCGTAATCAGCCCGGATCTCTCAACCCACGATCCGAGCCGCATCGTTTCTTCGGGCGGCCTCATCGGAGACAATCTCGGGCAGTTCTATGGAGAAGTTGTCTTCGCGATTGCTCCTTCACAGATTCAAAAAGGCCTCATCTGGGCTGGGACCAATGATGGGCAAATTTGGTACACGCGGAACGGAGGCGGAAAATGGACGAACGTTTCCAAGAATGTCTCCGGCATGCCTGCGTGGGGCACTATCACCAGCATTGAACCATCGCATTTTGACCCAGGAACCGCGTACGTCTCTGTGGATTTTCACTTGGTGAATGACCGCGATCCATACATCTACAAGACCACTAATTTCGGGCAAACCTGGACGAAAATCAGCGGGGGCATCCCGCCGAGCGAGTTGTCTTACGTTCGGGTCATCGCGGAGGATCCGAATTGTAAAGGACTGCTCTTCGCCGGAACGGGCAATGCGCTTTACTATTCGCTGAACGATGGCGATGACTGGAAAGAATTCGACGCCGGCCTTCCTCATGCAGCCGTCTCTTGGGCGGTGGTGCAGAAGCACTTTCACGATTTGGTTGTTTCTACCTACGGGCGCGGTTTGTACATCCTCGACGACATTACGCCGCTCGAGCAAATGGCGAAAAATGCCTCCGACGCCGACGTGCGCCTTTTCACGCCGCGCGCGTCCTATCGTTTCGTTCGCTTCGGCCACGCTTTCTTGGATTTTTCGCTCAAATCTGCTACCAAAGAGCCTATAAAAATTGAGATTCTCGATGCCAATGGAAAATTGGTTCGCCGGCTCAGGGCTGCGGGGCATGCTGGCGTCAATCGCGTGGTTTGGGATTTGCGCTACGAGCCACCGCATCTGATTGCTCTGCGCACGCCTGCACCCGATAATCCACACATCTGGGAAGATCCGCGTTTCCGCGGTAAGGATTCGCGACCGATTATTCACTGGGGCATCGAGGGCGCGCAGGAAGGGCCATTGGTCGCGCCCGGCAAATACACGGTCCGGTTGACGGCAGGCCAGCGGACTTTTACCGAGCCGCTCACGATTCTGCGAGATCCGAAATCGCCCGGCACAGATGCGGATATCGACGCTTCGGTGAAGGCGCTGCTGCGCATTCGCGACGACATCACGCGAACGTCCGATATGGTCAACCGCATCGAGTGGAATCGCAAACAGCTTGAAGACACTGAAGCGATGCTGAAGTCTGAAATTGCCACGGCAAAGGCGGATCAGAAAGATGACGCGAAAGCGGCTGATTTGCTGAAATCCGTACAGGATATGGACGAGAAAATGAAAACTGTGGAATACGCCCTGGTCGCGCGCGCCGATACCAACAGCGATGACAAATATTACGTTGAGGCCTATAAGGTCTATCTGAACCTGATATGGCTCAATGCTGAAATTGGCACTGGCGGCGGCGACGTCGCCGGCGGCGCCGATTTTGCACCGACAGAAACGGACATGACGCTACTGCAGAATTATGAAAAAGTGCTTGCAGCAGCCACGGTCCAATACAATCAGCTTATGAACAAGGAATTTCCGGCTTTCAACCGTTCGCTTGCGGGCAGTGGAGTGATCGCCGGGCTGCAGCCGTTTCCTGCGCCAGCTTCGACTTCGGCGGAGAGTGAGCGTCCGTGATCGCTGAAAAAAGATAAGGACGAAACGCCAGCGCTACTTGCGGTGTTCCTTGACGAATTCCTTCAGCATCCGGCCGGCGTTGTGGATATGTTTTTCGAGCAACTCACTTGCGCCAGCTGTGTCGCGCTTGCGGCATAGCTCGAGCAGCATGCGATGCTCCTGCTTGGCGCGGTCGAGCGCATGCGTCAAATAGAGTTGCAACCGCGTGTAGCGGTCGCCATTGTTGTTGATCATCTTGATGATCGACATAAAGTGCGGCCGATTCGCCCGTGAATACAATATCGAGTGAAACTGCGAGTTCAGTTGCCCCCAGCTGCGCACTTCCTCTTTGGAAAGGGCTTTTTCATAGATTTGCAGAATTCCGTCGGCTTTCTGGAAATCCGCGTCCGTTAAATGAGGAATCGAAAGTTTCAGCACCGCGCACTCCAGCAGCGCGCGAATATCAAAAAGCTCTTCGATTTCGTCGGGAGACAACGCTGAAACCACCGCGCCGCGGTGCGCCACAATTTTAATCAGACCTTCCGCTTCGAGCTGCCGCAGGGCTTCACGGACAGGGATCCGGCTGACCTGGAAATCAGCGGCAATCGCGTCCTGCCGGAGCTGCTCTCCTTCCTGAACATCTCCGCGGATGATCATCGCGCGCAGTTTTTCAGCGACCGCTGATGCCAGAGACTGGCGCGGAATTTCATTTCCAGAAGTGGCTACGTCACCAGTGTCAAAACTTTGTCTTACCGGCATTTTGTGCAGTAACGCTGTCTTATTTCTTCGGGATTTGACCACCTGGCCGGGCCTAAACATACCATATTAGCAACGGCTTGATATCATCGGTTTTTGCTCCCATTTGAATTCAGGATGCATTACCCCAGATGTCTCCCACCGTGAATCCTTCTGGGAAGGGGTCGCTGGCATCCAGCACATATCGAGAAAATCCGGTAATCCAGGCGCGCCCGCTGATCGCCGGCACCACGGCGGCATATTTCCCTATCCGTGTTTCTGCAATGAGGCGGCCAGTAAATCTCGTTCCTAGAATTCCTTCATGCACAAAATCGCGTCCGAGCCGAAGCAGTCCCTTGGCGTGCAGCGCTGCCATTTTCGCGCAGGTTCCCGTGCCGCAGGGCGAGCGGTCCAACGCTCCAACCCACGACGAGGGACGCTCCCAATCGAGCTTTCCAGTCGAGACGATTACGGTGTTCCTGCGATCTACTCCGGAGTTCGCGCTTGGCCCGGAGAGTTGCGCGATTGTGATTCCCGCAATTTCGGGATTTTCGGGGTGCGCCACCGGCAATTGCTCGCGCGCCGCAGCCTTAATCATTTCGCCCGCGCGAACAATGTCATGCGCTTCGTCTGGCCTCAAGCGAAAGCCGAGGGCGCTAGCATCGGCAATCACGTAAAACATGCCGCCGTACGCCACGTCCACAGTCACAGTTCCGAGATTTGGCACTTCGATTCGAGCGTCGAGGTGCGTCGCGAATGCTGGCACATTTTGAAATGTCACGCGCGTGACTTTGCCGGCATCCATCTCCGCTTCCGCTTCCACGAGTCCAGCAGGCGTATCGAGCCTGAGCTTCGCTATGCGTTCTTTTACTCGGATGATTCCTGTTTCCAGCAAAACGGTGACGACGCAGATGGTATTCGTCCCTGACATCGGAGGGTATTCGGTCTGTTCCATAATGACGAAACCGGCGTTCGCGTCCGCGCGAGTCGGAGGGAGAATCACATTGCAATTCGCAGCCGGATAGCCGCGCGGCTCGCGCAGCATTAGCTTGCGCAGATGGTCGCCGTGCGTTTTGAGGTGGACCATTTTCTCGAACATGTTCTTGCCCGGCACTTCCGAGACTCCGCCAGTAATCACGCGCCCCGGTTCGCCACAGGCGTGGGCATCAACGGCAATAATTTCTTTGGCTAAGCGCAACCAATCTCCTCACGTCGTGAGAATTTCGATAGAGGGCTGCCTACGTTGCGGTGGATCGCAGGCACTCCCGACACTGCTGCAAGCCTTTGCATCCGTCCGGCAACAAAGAAAGTATGGTCGGATGCCGCGTGCTCTTTAGACTGCTAATGAGTTCTAAGCTAAAGTTGACATCGGATATTTTATACATAAAATAGAAGCGTTGCCACTCGCTTAGAGTTAATTGCTCACCGCAATTTCCGCATGTGCTCTTTGGCGGCTTTCTGCGAGGGCACATCCAGAATGTCGATTTCACTTCGCGTTTGAAGATGGATGATGTGATTTCGTGACAAATGCCAAGCCAAACCGTGTTCGTGTAATAGATTCCCACACGGGAGGTGAGCCGACGCGCATCGTTGTGGAAGGTGGCCCTGATTTGGGCAGCGGCTCAATGGCCTCCCGATTGGACGTGTTTCGGCAAAAGTTTGACACCTTCCGCTCTGCCGTCGTGAACGAACCTCGTGGGTCCGACGCCGTCGTGGGCGCGCTTTTGTGCGAGCCGGAAGATCGTGCCTGCGCAGCGGGCGTCATCTTTTTCAATAATGTCGGCTACCTGGGAATGTGCGGCCATGGCACAATCGGGCTTCTGGTCACGCTCGCGTATCTGAAAAACTTGCAGGCCGGTCTCCATCACGTTGAAACGCCCGTTGGGAAAGTCTCTGCGCGCTTGCATGCGGACGGCAAGGTTACCGTCGAGAATGTTCCGAGCTATCGCACAGCAGCGAATGTCTCTGTCGAAGTTCCCGGTTACGGCAAGTTTACCGGCGACGTGGCCTGGGGCGGCAACTGGTTTTTCCTCATCCAAAATCATAGAATGGAAATCACCTTCGCGAATATTGATCCCCTCACGGAATTTGCGTGGGCCGTGCGCCAGCAGTTGCGCAACCAAAAGATCAACGGCAATAACGGCGCAGAGATCGACCACATCGAGCTTTTTGGCCCGGCGCAAATCCCCGGCGCGAACAGTAAGAATTTCGTTTTGTGCCCGGGAAAAAGCTACGATCGCTCGCCCTGCGGCACGGGAACTTCCGCAAAAATGGCCTGTCTATATGCAGACGGCAAACTCCGCAGCGGCGAAATTTGGCGTCAGGAAAGCATCGTTGGCAGCATATTTGAGGGTAGCATCGCTGAACGCGGCGGCCAGCTCTACCCGAGCATCATCGGCTCGGCGTTTGTGAACGCGGACAGCCAGCTGATTCTCGATCCGCAAGATCCATTCTGTTTCGGAATTCGCAAATGAGCTCGTCCATTTATGACGTGATTATCATAGGCGCGGGGATTGTCGGAGCGGCTTGCGCAGCCGCATGCGCCGCCGAAAAACTGCGCGTGGGAATCGTCGAAGCGCAAATGATCGGCGGAGGCGCGACAGCGGCCGGCATGGGCCATCTGGTAGTCATGGATGATTCGGAAGCCCAATTCGCGCTGACTCATTATTCACGCTCTCTCTGGCAGGAATTATCGGCGGAACTTCCGGCTGACGTGGAATTCGAGAGTTGCGGGACAATCTGGATTGCGGCGGATGGGGATGAAATGCAAGCGGTCGCTCACAAGCGGCAATTTTACGAATCTCACGGTGTGCACGCAGAGATTCTCGATTCACAATCTCTCAGCGATGCTGAGCCGAATCTTCGCGAAGGTTTGCCGGGAGGCCTGCTCGTGCCGGATGATGCAGTCATCTATTCACCGTGCGCCGCGCGCTTTCTTGTGGAGCTGGCGCGGTCTGGCGGCGCGCAATTGCACCTTCCTTGCGTGGTCACGGAACTGACTTCCGACGGCGTTCGGCTGAATAATGGCACCACCCTCTCGGCTCGCTTTACCGTGATTGCAGGAGGGACGTGGTCCAGCACGTTGCTTCCCGGAATCGCGGTAAAAAAACGGAAAGGGCATCTCGTTATCACCGATCGTTACCCGGAATTCGTGCGGCATCAGCTCGTGGAATTGGGGTATTTGAAAAGTGCGCATTCGATGACCGAAGATTCGGTCGCCTTCAATGTGCAACCTCGCAAGACCGGCCAATTACTGATCGGCTCGTCCCGCCAGTTCGATTCTGAAGACGCGGCGATTAACCACACGATTCTCAAGCGCATGCTGGCGCGCGCCCAGCAATTCATTCCTGGGATCGCCCAATTGTCCGCGATTCGCTCCTGGACCGGCTTTCGCGCGGCCACGCCTGACAAACTTCCGCTCATCGGCCCTGTGCCCGGACGCGACCATCTTTTTCTTGCGACTGGTCATGAAGGTCTGGGCATCACCACTTCGCTCGGCACGGCGCAACTGCTGGTGAGCCAGTTGCTGCAACGTACCCCTGAGATTCCCATGGACCCCTATCTGCCGAGCCGAATTTGTGAGGGCGTTCATGCGTGAGCGGATTTACGTCACCGTGAACGGGACGCGCATGGAAGTTCCGTCCGGAACAACAGCGCTCGCTGCAGTTCTGTCCGCTGGAACTTCGGTTATTCGCCGTTCGGTGACCGCCGAGCCACGCGGCCCTCTTTGCGGTATGGGAATTTGTTTCGAATGCCGCGCTAGCGTCAACGGCCAGCTGCATTGTCGCACCTGCCAGATTTTGTGCACGGATGGGATGGAACTCTGTACCGATGAATAGCTCCAGCGCAAATAAGAGCGGCACGTTCGATGTTTTGGTGGTCGGCGCAGGTCCGGCGGGGATTGCAGCGGCCTGCTGCGCAGCCGAGGGCGGCGCGCGTGTGGGCGTCATCGACAGCAATGCGCGTGTGGGCGGACAGATTTGGCGGGGCGAAACGCTCGAACATTCGCATAGCGCTGGAGCTCAGTTATGGTTCGAAAAATTCGCTGCGCACGACATCGAAGTTTTTCCGTGCACGGAAGTCATCGATCAAGTGGAACGCGGCCATCTTGTCGCGCAATGTGGCGACACGGCTCGTGAATTCATTTATGAAAAACTGATTCTTTGCACTGGCGCGCGGGAATTGTTTCTTCCTTTTCCGGGCTGGACGCTTCCTAATGTAATGGGTGCTGGCGGACTGCAAGCTTTGGTGAAGTCCGGCTTCGCAATCGCCGGCAAACGAGTGGCCGTGGCCGGAAGCGGCCCGTTGCTGCTCGCCGTCGCCGCGTATCTTCACGAGCACGGCGCGTACGTACGGCTGATTGCCGAGCAGGCGCCGTGGCGTCGCATCGCTCGTTTCGGCATGGCGCTCCTTCGCGAGAAAAACAAATTCACGCAAGCGATGGCCATTCGTCGCCAACTTGCTGGTGTTCCTTACAGAACAAACTGCTGGCCGATTCGGGCTGACGGCCACGGAAAACTCGAAAGCGTCACTTTGCGCAGCGGCGCAAAAACTTGGCAGGAACCTTGTGATTATCTCGCGTGTGGATTTCATCTTGTTCCCAACACGGAACTCGCTTCCTTGCTTGGTTGCGAACTGCGCGGCGGCTTTGTCCGCGTGGATGATCTGCAGCAATCATCGGTAAAAGAGATTTTGTGTGCGGGCGAACTCACCGGCATTGCTGGTGTTGATTCCTCCATACTCGAAGGTCAAATCGCCGCATACACAGCCGCAGGACAAGCCGCGCGCACCACAAAATTGCTTGCGCAAAAGCGCCGCATGGAACGTTTTGCCATTTCGCTCCGGCAAACATTTGCGCTGCGTAAGGAGCTTCGCGCGTCCATTGCTCCTGAAACGATCGTCTGCCGTTGCGAAGACGTGCAATTCGCGCGTCTGCGTCCATATCCATCATGGCGCGCAGCGAAGTTGCAAACGAGGTGCGGCATGGGCCCGTGCCAGGGCAGAATTTGCGGACCGGCGACAGAATTTCTGTTTGGTTGGAAGGCAGATTCCGTTCGCCCGCCGGTATTTGCCGCGTCCATACAGACTTTTACGCATAGTGCTTTGTTTTCGCCTGTGCAAAACCTGATCTCACACAAGGAGCCTCGATGAAGTGGACCGGAGTTATGCCTGCAATCACCACGAATTTCGACGCAAATTACAAAGTCGACCATGGTTATGTCGCCGAGCACTGCCGCTGGATGATCCAGAGCGGCTGCACGGCCATCGTCGCGCTCGGTTCACTTGGCGAAGGCTCAACGCTCGAATATGACGAGAAGCTCGCGATTCTGGACACTTGCGTTCGCGCTGTCGGATCCTTTGCTCCGGTGGTCGCCGCGATTTCCTCGTTGCGCACCAGCGAAGCGGCGCAATTGGCGAAAGAGGCCGCGCGCCGCGGCTGCCAGGGCTTGATGATACTTCCTCCGTACGTCTATCGCGGCGACTGGCGTGAGATGAAATCGCATGTCGCCGCTGTCTTGAGAGCCACTGAGCTTCCCGGCATGCTCTACAATAATCCTGTTGCCTATGGAACGGATTTTCTCCCCGAGCACATCGCCGAACTCGCCAACGAACATGCGAATTTGCGGGCCGTGAAGGAATCGAGCACTGATGTGCGCCGCGTCACTGCCATTCGCGCTTTGCTCGGGGATCGCCTTGCAATTCTCGTCGGTGTGGACGATTCCATCGTCGAAAGCATTCGCATGGGCGCCGTTGGATGGATCGCCGGCCTTGCGAATGCGTTGCCTGTCGAGTCCGTCGATTTATTTGAGTATGCGTCGAATGATCGAATGGACAAGGCCATCGCGCTGTACAATTGGTTTCTGCCTCTCTTGCGTATGGACACGGTTCCGAAATTCATCCAGCTCATTAAACTCGTGCAGCAGGAAGCAGGCCATGGCAGCGCCCGCGTGCGCGCTCCGCGCCTCGAACTTGACGGCCTCGAATTGAAGGAGGCTAAGCGCATCATCGCCCGCGCTCTTGAAACTCGCCCGCAGCGCCAGCCGGAGAAAACCGGCGCGCGCTCGTAAAACGACATTATTTTTCGTAAGGAGATATCAGCGTGCAACTGACAGGAAAATCCATTATTGGACAGCAGCAATCGGAAAAAACGGAAGGAAAGAGTTTTCGCGCCATGAATCCCAAAACTGGCGAACGCATCGCGCCGGAATTCTATTCCGCCACGCGCGAGGAAGTAAACGTTGCGGCATCGCTGGCCGAGCGGGCCTTTTCCGAATGGAGCCGCGCCTCCGGGAAAACTAAAGCCGGCTTTCTTCGGAAAATTGCGGAGAACATCGAATCATTGGGCGACGATTTGGTCAACCGCGCCAGTGAGGAAACCGCTTTGCCCGCGCCGCGGATCAAAAGCGAAGTTGTCCGCACGTGCTTTCAGCTCCGCATGTTTGCGCAACTTGTCGAGGAAGGCTCCTGGGTCGGCGCGCGCATCGACCAGGGCGACCCCAGCCGTACGCCCGTTCCGAAGCCCGACATGCGCTCTCTTTGGCGGCCACTTGGCCCTGTGGTTGTATTTGGAGCGAGCAATTTCCCCATGGCATATTCTGTCGCCGGAGGCGATACCGCTTCGGCTTTTGCCGCCGGCAATCCGGTTATCGTGAAGGCTCACCCCGCTCACCCCGGTACCGCCGAAATGGTCGGCCAGGCCATTCGCAATGCCGCCCGCGAATGCCACGCGCCCGAAGGCGTGTTTTCGCTGCTTTTTGACGCGGGGATCGAAGTCGGTCTGGAACTCGTGAAACACCCTAAAGTAAAGGCCGTCGGTTTCACGGGCTCCAAAGAGGGCGGCCGGTCCCTGATGGACGCTGCCGCTTCGCGCCCCGAGCCTATTCCTGTCTATGCCGAGATGGGCAGCATCAACCCTGTTTTTATTCTTCCAGGCGCGATGAAGGAGCGGGGCGCTGAAATTGCCAAGGGCCTGCACGCATCCGTAACACTCTCGGCGGGGCAGTTCTGCACCAAACCTGGGATAGTGGTTACCTCCGCCGACGCCGCCGCGCCATCGCGCACATTTGCCGACACTTTCCGCAACCTGATGGATGCCAGTGGTGATTTCACGCTGCTCACTTCGCGGATTCACGAGGCCTATCTTTCGAATACAAAGGCCCGCAGCGCGTTGAAAGCAGGGTCTGGAACTTCGCAAGCGCTTTCGCCCACTAAACCCGAAGGCCAGCCGATCGCGGCGGGATTTCAGGTTAGTCCTGCCGTTTTTGAAACAACCGCAGGGGCGTTTCGCGAGCAACCCGGGCTGCATTCCGAGATTTTTGGCCCGGCCACCATGCTCGTCCGTTATTCCTCCCGCGAGGAGCTTCTCGAAACCGCGCGCTCCCTTGAAGGCCACTTGACGGCAACAATTCACGGCACCGAAAACGATCTGCGCGAATATGCCGACTTGATCGCTATCCTCGAATCCAAGGTGGGGCGCCTGATTTACAACGGCTACCCGACGGGCCTCGAGGTGTGCCACGCCGTTGTTCACGGCGGCCCTTATCCTGCGACTTCTGACGGGCGCACTACCGCCGTCGGCTCGCGAGCCATTTACCGCTTCGCGCGCCTGATTTGCTACCAGAATTTCCCCGCTTTGGCTTTGCCTGACGAGTTGAAGGACAAAAATCCGTTGGGTATTTGGCGGATGATTGACGGCCAGCAGACGCGCGAGCCTCTGCCGTCTAAAGCGCGCTCCATTTCCAAATGAGAGTGGCCACGATCGGTCGCGGGTGGCCTCCGCGGTGTGACATCGTTCTGCCGACTTGCTCCAGCAGCGCGTCTTCTACGCAAATTTGCTCCTTCACTCACGTTATTGCTTTGGATTTTCGGTTCTACCCGAAATAAGGAACGCG
The DNA here is from genome assembly GCA_035933545.1 of Candidatus Acidiferrales bacterium. Classification (GTDB taxonomy): domain Bacteria; phylum Acidobacteriota; class Terriglobia; order Acidiferrales; family UBA7541; genus DAHUXN01. The sequence continues at coordinate 19,723 of DASYYQ010000160.1, forward strand.
AATACAGGCTCTACCGTATCAGTGGAGCGGACCTGCCTGCGTACACTCTTCCGGTGTCGTGTGTGTTCGGGCCTATGCCGCACCCGCGCGAATTCTGAAAGGGGGGAAAAAAATGCCACGGAAATCGAACAGTCAGAAGTCACGCCACAACAGGTCAGGTCAGAGTGGTCGGAGGCGCACCAGACAGGATTCCCATTCAAACGACAGATCCAACCGCGAAAATCGCGAAAGCGAACGTTCCAGCAGTAACTCCTAATACTGACGGTTTCTGAAAATGCGGGCGCAGCTTCCAACTCATGCGCGGATCGCCTCGCATTAACGACAAGTCCGAAGCGCGCGCAGCAATCCAGCCCACTGCTCGCTTCGCCCCGCAAAAGGAGCATAACCGAGGCGCGAATCGTGCCCAGGCCGCTTTTCTGACATCTCACCGGAATTATTCTGATTTGTTGAAACTATCGCGCCTCCCCGCACGTCCATCCTGCTTCCCGTAAGCCAATCATTTCAGGGGCCGTAATTAATTTCGTTGTCAAGAAAGGACACAATGAGAAGAGCTCATCTTGTTTTCGCGATTGCAGCCGTTTTTCTAATTTCCATTACCACTTCGGCACAACGCCGCCGTCGCCCCGGCATGCCGCCGCCTGGCGCTACGGAGCAACAGCAATCGGAAAACGCCCAGCAACCTGAGCATAAGACTCCGCCGCCACCGCCTGTCGAGAAAAGCTCGGTGACGCATCACTCCGCGCGCATCGGCGGCCAGGAAATCAATTACACCGCCACAGCCGCTACCTACGTCATCAAAGACGATGCCGGCAATCCCAAAGCTACCTTCTTCTTCGTCGCGTACACGAAAGATGGCGTGCCCGACGTTTCCAAACGGCCCATTTCGTTCGTTTATAATGGCGGCCCTGGTTCCGCGTCTCTTTTCACCCACATGGGCATGGGGCCGGAAGAGGTTGTCCTCACCCCGGACGGCCATGGCATGCCCGCGCCGTATTCGATTAAGGACAACGACGACTCTTTCCTCGACGCTACCGATCTCGTCTTCGTCGATGCCGTCTCGACGGGTTACAGCCGTCCTGCACCCGGTCAAAATCCCTCGCAGTTTTATGGGGTAGTCCAGGATGCCAACATTTTTTCCGATTTCATCTACCAATACATCACGCGCAATGAGCGCTGGGATTCTCCTAAATTTCTGATTGGCGAAAGCTACGGCACCACGCGGTCCGCTGAACTTGCCGGGGTTCTCGAGCATCGCCATAACATCTACTTGAACGGAATCGCTCTGCTCTCGACCATGGCTTTTGCGTCATGGGGCGCCGACGACCGTTTCGAATTTTATCTTCCTACATATGTGACCACCGCCTGGTATCACCATTTGCTCGCCCCAGATTTGCAGCGGCTCACGGTGGCCGAAATCGCCCAGCGTGCCCGCGAATTCGCTCACGGTGAATATGCCGAGGCTCTCGCCAAAGGCGACGAAATTTCCCCTGACGAATACAACAAAGTCGTCGCTGACATGGCCCATCTCACCGCGCTCTCGCCCGAATTTATAAAGGAATGCGACCTGCGCGTCGCTTCCTTCCGCTGGTTCGCTCAACTGATGCGCAATCAGCGCCTCATCGTCGGCCGCCTCGACTCGCGCTTCACCGGCTACGACCGCGACGCCGCCGAAGAGTACCCCGAGTACGATCCCAGCGAAGCTTCTTATCTTGGAGCCTTCGTCGCAACGTTTCAGGATTACGCTCGCCGCGATTTGAAGTGGGACGACGATCAGTATTACACCGTGAGCGCAAACGTCCGCCCGTGGGACAGTCAGGCTCTCCCTGAAGTCGCCGAAACACTACGTTCCGCCATGACTGAGGAGAGTTCGCTGAAGGTTTTGGTTCTCTGCGGTTACTACGACCTGGCCACGCCGTTCAATGGCATCGAGGAAACTGTGTCTCATATGCAACTCGAGCCGCCCATTCGTAAAAACATCAGCTTCGACTATTACCCATCCGGCCACATGGTTTACATCGACCAGAAGGCGCATGACAAACTTCACCGCGATGTCGACGCCTTCATCAACTCGAGCTACAGTCACTAGAAGGAGTGTCATGCGGTGGTCCCGACATTTTCCGTCGGGACTCTGAGCGTAGCCCCGAGGCGGGGAATCTGCGGTTGCGTTCGTTTTTTGCGGGCACAGTTTTCGGCTGCACTCTTTTGTGCCTTGCAGGCAGCGCAGAATCGCGCATCTTGCGAATCTGCGGTTTTTCCGTCTGCTATTGCCTTCGGTTTGGTGGCACAGGACTCAGCCTATACGATTTTATTGCTGCCGATGTGCCCCTGGCTTTCTATCGTTCGTGGCGCATGACCGAATCCTTAATTTCCTTGGCGATCCAAATCGGCCCGACCAGAAAATAAATCACCCCTTGGAAGAACGCCGGCCTGTTGCCTTCAATGCGATGCCCACCAAACAAGAAAATCCAGCCCACCACAAAAAGCGCCAAGCCAAGCTTCCAGCGCAGCATCGCCAGCAGCACGAGACCCGCTATCACCAGCGGAATGCCAATCCCATGGCACACTTTGTTCCACGGATTCGTGTGCTGGTGATCGTACTGCGCCATGTATTCCGCGAGTGTCGGCATGTGCGCCTCCTCAGCAACTTCGCGCTGGATTACGCGGCGATTATATACGAAGGACGGTTTACGTCATTGATTCCGCGAGAGTAGCGAGGCTGCTATCGGGCATTTGCAGATTGTCTTGTGGCAGCAGGAGCGACCGGATCTAGCGCGTAGCGCAAAACAGCTAGCGCCGCAATCGCGGCAGTTTCTGTTCGCAGAATTTCGCGTCCAAGGGAAGCTTCGCGGAATCCGTTTTTTGTGGCGGCGTCAAACTCATCTTCTGTCCAACCACCCTCCGGTCCAATTGCAACGCAAACGCCTTGTGAAGATTGATCGCGCAAAATATCGCGCAGCGGTGGAGCATCTGCACGCTCGGAAAGCAAAATTCTCAGATCCTCATTTGCGGAAGCAAATGCGTCCGGCGTTTTTGTGGCTGGCGCGAGCGCTGGCGGCCGCAGCCTGCGCGATTGCTGCGCGGATTCCAGCAGAATTTTGCCCCACCGCTGTCTGCGTTTGGCCGCCGCCAAAACCAATGCCTTTTCGCTGCGCGCCGCCGCGACCGGCACAATCTCCGTCACGCCCAATTCTGTAGCTTTCTCGAGGCACAATTCTATGCGCTCGAATTTCACAATCGAGAGCAGCAGGCGAATTTGCAGGGCTGGTTCGCTTGCGGGGAGTTTCTCCACCAGAGTGAATTCAACCTGCTGATTACTCCGCACCTGCGAAACATTTGTCACGCGGGCCAGCCACACTGCGGCGCCGTCGCTCAGCTCATAAAGTTGCCCCGGCACAGCGCGAAGGACACGTCCAAGATGCTCCGCAGCCTCGCCGCGTAACAGGGTGCGTCCCGCTTCGAATTTATCGACGAAGAATCGCCTGCGCATTCACTTTTCCGTCGCCGCACGCCTTCAGCGAACTCCGCGCCTCTGTTGTCGCATTATGTCGTCGAATTAATGCCATGTATCAGTGCTGCGGTGCGTATTGCAGGCTTGGGGCTACGGCGTCAGCCGCCCATGCGTGTAGTGGAATTCGTGAGTGGCTTCGTCGTAATCATGCATTTTGGGCAGCACTGGAACGCGGCAATTGCGGCAGCCGCGGCGATAGTGTTCGGCAAACTCCTGCTCGAATTCGCGCACAATGCTCGGAATAATCAGCGAATGCTCGGTCGGCAAGAAGCAGCGATTGCCGCGCGGCGAATTCAGCGACGCTTGCAAAATCGCTTCCACATCAACCTCATCTCCGTCGCCGTTGATGAGTTTCTCGAGCCGCTCGGTCGCCTCCTGCGTTCCTTCTTTGCATGACCGGCATTGCCCGCAGGATTCAATCCACAAAAATTTCGAAAAGATATACGCCACTTGGATCATGCAGTTCGAATCGTCATACACCATAAATCCCGCCGAGCCCAGCCCCGACCCAGCATTGCGCATCGATCCAAAATCGAGCGGCGTGTCAATTCCCCTGGGATACAGTCCGGCACTCGCGACGCCCGAAAAAATTGCCTTCAATTTGCGCCCGGGCTTGAGCCCGCCGCCCCATTTCTCGATCAGTTCGCGCATCGTGGTGCCCATCGGAAGCTCATATAGCCCTTGGCGCTGCACATCACCCGAGAGCGTGAAAATCGTATGCCCCGGCGTGTCTGCTGTGCCCATGGAACGAAACCAATCCGCCCCATTGTGCATGATGTGCGCAATGGTGGACATCGTTTCGCAATTATTTACCAGCGTAGGATTTGTTTGCCCGGGGATGCATGAGGGATATCCAGCGAAAAGCCCAAGAACATAGGGAGGAAAGTCCATTTCTCGCGGCATGGCTTCGCGCCCTTCGATCACTTCGAGCATGGCCTTCTCTTCGCCGAGCAAATAATCTTCCGGCCCGTAGACAAACTCGATAGGAATGTCGCCTAACACATTCCGCCCGCTCATTTCCTTGTGCGCTTGCGCCGCACGCGCTATGGCTTGTTCGAAAGTTCGCTTCATAGCGATGAACGCCTTCTGCGCGTTCATCACGTAGGCGGCTATCGCGACTCCCTCGAGAAGCTGATACGGATTGCGCCGCATCATCATGCGATCTTTGAACGTGCCTGGCTCGCCTTCGGTGGCGTTGCAGGCTACGTATTTTACAGGGCATGGATCGGCCGCAATGCTGGCCCACTTGATTCCTACGGGAAAGCCGGCGCCGCCGCGTCCGCGAAAGCCCGATTTCTTGATCTCAGCGATTACCGCTTCTCGCGGCATGGACCGCGCCCTTTTCAATCCTTCAAGCCCGCCAACGGCAATGTAATCATCAATTGAATTTAGCGGCCTTTCCGGCAGGAGGTAAGGTTTTCCGTTTCGCGAGGTCTGGCTGGTTTCCATCCGCAACGCTTCTCCTTTAAGAGCCAAAAAATCAAACAATGGTACGATAAATACCGTGGCGCAGAAAAATACCCCATGCGACCGCTGCAATCCTGAATCGTAGCACAGAGGCGCGATGGACGGGAGCGGCAACGAAAAAAAAGCTGGCGAAGAGTTGCAACGAGAACGCCAGCGCAAACGTCAGATAAAGAGGCGAGAGGCCGGTGATTAGCCATTGGAAACGAGATTGTTAGAGCTTTGCGAACATTTCTGAGGTGCTTCCCGGTAAAGGCCTAAGAGGCCAGTGCGTGGTACGCCGCAACGGTTGCCGAGGCGAAGGAAATTCGAGGGGATTTCATGTTTACGGAGAAAAATGAGCAGATTGCCTAAATTAGCCGCAGTTTTTGCGCTAGCCTTAGGGGTGGCCGGATGTACTGAACACGCCGCTCCGCCGCCAGATGCTCCGGTGGTTCCCGTGATGGCAGCCAAGGCCGTGTCCAAATCAATGCCCATTGAATTGCAGGAAATCGGCACCGGCGAAGCATATTCGACCGTCTCCGTAGAATCCCAAGTCGCCGGCATCGTAAGCGCGGTGCATTACACGCAAGGGCAATTTGTTAAGAAGGGAGACCTGCTGGTCAGCCTCGATGACCGGCCTTTTGTGGCCGCACTGCAATTGGCGCAGGCGAATTTGACCAAAGATGAGGCCAATTTGAAGCTGGCAGAGTTGCAATCGGAGCGTTACCAGCAACTCTACAAATCTGGCATCGTTTCCAAAGAACAGATTGATCAATACACTTCCACAGCCGACGCGGACCAAGCGGCTGTGCAGGCCGATGAAGCCGCAGTGCAGACGGCGAAATTGAACGTTTCGTATTGCTCGATTTATGCACCCATAGACGGTCGCACTGGCGGGCAGTTGATTTATCCAGGTACGGTGGTGAAGGCCAATGATCTTCCTGTGCTGGTAGTCATCAATCGAATCTCGCCGATTTATGTTAATTTTTCCGTTCCTCAGCAATACCTCGGTCAAATCAAGGCCTACATGTCACGCGGCAAGCTGCCGATTCAGGCGACGCCAGCGGATAATTCCGCTCCGGAATCGGGCTATTTGACCTTCATCAACAACACTGTGGATACCACCACCGGCACGATCCAATTGAAGGGAACGTTTGCGAATCATGACTTACGCTTGTGGCCCGGCGAATTTGTCACTGTGGTTTTGCGCTTGGCCGAGCAGCAAAATGCCATTGTCGTTCCTTCGCAAGCGGTGCAGACCGGGCAACAGGGCGACTACATCTTCATCATCAAACCTGATATGACCGTGGAGTCGCGCACCGTGAAGGTCTCCCGCACAATAAACGGAGAATCAGTAATCGCGGAAGGAATCAAGTCCGGCGACTTGGTTGTCACCGATGGACAGATACGTCTGGTTCCCGGCATAAAAGTCCAGATTAAGACAAGCTTGTAAGTAGAAGCGGAACGAAAATGCAAATCGCAGAAGGATTCATCAAACGTCCGGTAATGACCAGCCTTTTGATGCTGGCCATTTTGATTTTTGGAATTGTGGCTTACCGCAATCTCGCGGTCAGCGACCTGCCTAACGTCGATTTCCCGACGATTTCCGTAAACGCAAATCTGCCGGGTGCCAGTCCTGAGACCATGGCCTCGGCCATCGCTACGCCTCTTGAAAAACAATTCACCACCATTGCTGGACTGGACTCGATGAGTTCGACCAGTTCTTTGGGCAGCACTTCCATCACGTTGCAATTCGATTTGAGCCGCAACATTGACGGAGCCGCACAAGACGTGCAGGCCGCCATCACCGCGGCCCAAAATCAGCTTCCGCCGAATATGCCCTCGCCCCCGACCTTCCGTAAAGTCAATCCGGCGGATTCACCAATCTTTTTTTTGGCCCTGACTTCGCCCAGTCTTCCGCTTTCCGAAGTAGACGAATACGCGGAAACTCTGCTCGGCGAGCAGATCTCGATGGTCAGCGGCGTCGCCCAAGTGTCGGTGTACGGCTCGATGAAGTATGCAGTACGAATCGATCTGGATCCGAAAGAAATGGCCAGTCGGCAGATCGGCATTGATCAGGTCACGCAAGCGGTTCAGAGCGCCAACGTCAACATGCCAACGGGAACGCTCTATGGCGCCCACCGCGCGTTCACTGTGGAAGCGAACGGGCAGCTCGAAGACGCTGCAAAGTTTCGTTCACTTATTGTTGCTTATCGCAATGGCGCGCCCGTGCGCTTGGACGAGCTTGGCAAGGTCTATGACAGCGTGCAGGACACAAGACTGGCGAACTGGATCAACACAGTTCCGGGAGTCGTTTTGGCGATCCAGAAGCAGCCGGGAACAAACACTATCGATATTGTCAAGGCCATCAGAAAACTCCTGCCGGGCTTCCGCGCCATCATGCCGCCGGCGATGATATTGACCATCGAACACGACAAGTCCATATCCATCCAAGATTCCGTGAACGACGTGAAATTCAGCTTGTTCCTCGCGATGATCCTCGTAGTGTTGGTAATTTTCCTGTTCCTGCGCAACGCTTCCGCCACGATCATCCCGAGCATGGCGCTGCCGATGTCAATCATCGGCACCTTTGCCGTGATGTACCTGCTCGGCTACACGGTGGATAACTTATCGCTCCTCGCGCTGACACTTTCGGTGGGCTTCGTGGTCGACGACGCTATTGTCATGCTCGAAAACATCGTGCGCCACATGGAGCACGGAGAAGGCGTCCGCGAGGCCTCCCTGCGCGGTTCGCGCGAAATCGGCTTCACCATTGTATCCATGACTCTTTCGCTCGGGGCCGTCTTCTTGCCCGTGTTTTTTATGTCGGGGATTCTAGGGCGCCTGCTGCACGAATTCGCCGTGGTCATTATTTCGGCGATTCTCGTTTCCGGATTTGTCTCTTTGAGCCTCACGCCTATGCTGTGCAGCCGTTTCCTGCGCCCGCATCTCGGCGAAAAACATGGCCGCATTTATAACGCGTTCGAACGTTTCTTCACTCGCACGTTGCGCGGCTACGAAGTTTCGCTGCACTGGGCCATGCGCCATCGCCTGCTAGTCATGGGAGTCGGTGCGCTGCTGTTGTTCGCGACCGCCTGGCAATTCTATGTGATCCCGAAAGGGTTTTTGCCGGAGGAAGACCAATCGGAAGTGTCCGGTTCTGTCGAGGCGAATCAAGGGATTTCGTTTGATGCCATGAAGGCGCATATGGAGGCGGTGAATAAAATTGTCTGGGCCGATCCGAACACCATGCAGTTTTTTTCCAGCATCAGCGCCAGCGGCGGCTTTGGCGGAGGCGGGCTCAACAATGGCAGGTTTTTCGATCACCTGAAGGATCGCCCAGAGAGGCCATGGACCAAGAGTCCCACCTGGGACGGATGGGAAGCGAAATATGGCAAGAACGCAGTAATGCATCCTATTTTGGCTGCAATTCGGCCGCTTTTTGAGCATCACATGACCATTTCCGACATCATGCAGGAGATGCAGCCGAAGCTCAACGCCATACCGGGGTTGAACGTGTATCTACAAAATCCTCCAGCCATACAAATTGGGGGCCATTCCACCAAAAGTCAGTATCAGTACGCGTTAGTGAGTCCGGACACGAATCAGCTCTACAAGTACGCGCAAATTATGGAGCAGAAGATGAGACAGCTGCCGGGGCTGACCGACGTGACCACAGACCTTCAGATCAAAAATCCGCAAATCAACATCAATATAGACCGCGATAAAGCGCAATCCCTCGGGGTCACGCCCGAACAAATTGAAAACGCGCTGTACACCGCCTATGGGCAGCGCCAGATTTCCACTATCTACGCGCCGAATAACGAATACTGGGTCATCATGGAATTGCAGGACAAGTACCAGCGTGATCCCGATATGCTTTCCTACTTGTACGTCACCTCGAGCAGCGGCAAGCTCGTTCCCTTGAGGGCGGTTTCGAGCGTGACTACTAGTTTGGGCCCGCTGACTGTCAATCACACGGAGCAATTGCCTTCGGTGACGATTTCGTTTGATTTGGCTCCGGGCGTCTCGCTGGGACAGGCCGTCGACGAAGTTCAAAATCTCGGAAGAAGCATTCTTCCACTGACCGTAACCACAAGTTTCCAGGGCACGGCACAGGCTTTCCAGCAATCGCTCACCGGTCTCGGATTATTGCTGGTCATGGCCATCCTGGTCATCTACATCGTGCTCGGAATTCTGTACGAAAGCTTCATCCACCCGTTAACAATTCTTTCAGGCCTGCCCGCGGCGGCTTTCGGCGCCTTGCTGACGCTAATGGCTCTCCACATGCAACTCGATCTGTTCGGGTTTGTGGGCATTATCATGCTCATCGGTATCGTGAAGAAAAACGCCATTATGATGGTGGACTTCGCCCTTGAACTACAGCGCTCGGGCGACTACTCCGCTGCGGAATCAGCGGTGCAGGGCTGCCTGATTCGCTTCCGCCCAATCATGATGACCACCATGGCTGCCATTATGGGCACAGCGCCCATCGCATTTGGATGGGGTGCAGGAGCCGATTCCCGGCGCCCCTTGGGCATGTCCGTAGTTGGAGGCTTGATATTCGCGCAGGTTGTAACGCTGTACCTTACGCCGGTCTTCTATACCTACATGGATTCCTTCCAGAGCTGGCTCGGGAGAAGCGGGCGCAAGCGCCTGCGGGAAGCGCAGGAGCAGTTGCGCCTGCATGAAGAGCCAGTGCTTGCCCCGCATGCCAAGCGCGTCGCCGAAAACTAGTCGCGATCGCGTCCCTTCGCCCTTACATTCGCCTGTTTTTTTCGCTGTAGGGGAGAGACCTCGTCACGTGGCGAGCGAAGCCTGTTAGGCGTGTGCCAAAACGGGTCAAGGGCAGACGTAAATTTCAAATGAGTACCATTGACGCGCGTCGACCGCAGTACTAGTATCATGTAAATGGCGTATGCGACAAGTAGCGCGATATCCCTAACTATCCTGATTTCAATGACTAACATTACCGAAAGACTGGCCTCATGAACGATAACGGCCAAACTTTCTCGGCTTCTCCCGTGGAAGCGAAAATGCGAGGAAAGCGCCGCGGGCCGCGCATGAATTCGCAGGTCCCTGTGTCAATCGAATGGCGGGAACAAGCAATCAACAGGACCAATCGTGCCCAAGCGCACACTCGAGTGGTCAATTTCTATGGGTGCCTGCTAGTGGCCGCCAACCCTATGCGGATGGAGCAGAAAATGACCATAACCAACCTGGCAAACCAGAGAAGCATTGCGGCGGTGGTCGTCTACCGGGGCAGCAAAGGCCTCGATGGATGGGAGATGGGCGTCGAACTGGTCAAGCCCGAGATGGATTTTTGGGGCATCGAGCTGTAGTGAGAGCCGCAAGTCCGGGACTTCCCTCGCTGTTTTGTTCTCTTCATTGGATTATCAGTCATCCGCCTTTTGCGAGCCGACAGGCATGAATCCGGAAGACTTTGTTCCAGGGCATGGCGCGCAAGTGGCGCCACAGGATGAGCGCCGGCGCAGCCAGCGGGTCATGCTGCGCGTGGGAGTCAAATTGCACGTCACCATCGGCGGAAAGCCGAGCATCGTCCGCGCATTCACGGCGAACGTCAACGACCATGGGGCGCTGCTGCTTTCGCCCGAGAATTTCGTTTCTGGCTCTCGTTTCGTCCTCGAACATGAACGTTCGCAGGAGCGCATCGGGTGCTGTGTTACGCGCAAGCCGCAGGCCGCAGCGGAAGGATTTCAAGTCGCTGTAGAATTCGACGAGGCAGCTCCGGGTTTTTGGTACATTACTTTTCCTCCCACTGATTGGAAGGCTTCAGAATCCTGAACTAGACAAAGGTGAGCGCTCTGACCGTCTCGATACAGGTGAGATTTTGCCGGAGATTTCGCTTGCTATTTCGCTGCGTGAACAAAAGAAATCTGATCCAAATCCAAATTACCGCCCGAAAGAATTATGCCGATGCGTTTTCCGCGCGCTGAAATTCTATTTTGCAGAACAATGGCAGCGGGCACGGCGCCGGAAGGCTCGACAATCAGCTTCAGGCGCTCCCACAGCAGGCGCATGGATGCCAGAATTTCTTCTTCGCTCACCAGTGCGATTTCATCGACGTGCTTGCGAAGAATCGAAAACGTCAGCGGGCAAAGCACTGCTCGCAGGCCGTCGGCGATGGTCTGCGTTTTTGCGGCCGGTTCGATTTTCCCCGAGGCAAAAGAACGATAGGCGTCGTCCGCATTTTTCGGTTCCGCTCCAACCACACGCACTGACGGCTGCAAAGATTTTGCCGCGATGGCCGTACCGCTCAAGAGCCCGCCACCGCTTACCGGAGCGATGATGATGTCGAGGTCCGGTACATCTTCGAGGAGTTCGAGAGCCGCGGTACCCTGGCCGGCGATGACGCGCGTGTTGTTGTACGGATGAATCAGGATCGCGCCGGTTTTTTCCTGCACCGCTTTGCAGGCAGCATCGCGCGAAGCCATATCGTATTCGCATTCGGTGACTCGCCCGCCGTAAGATTCCACAGCTTGCCGTTTGGCTTTCGGTGCGGCGCCAGGCATGACCACCCATGCGGGAATTCCACGGCGGCGCGCTGCGAGCGAAATGGCTGCTCCGTGATTGCCGGAAGAGACAGTGACCACTCCGCGTTTGGCTTCTTCATCGGTCAGTGAAAAAACCGCATTCGTCGCGCCCCGAAATTTGAACGAGCCGGTCTTTTGCAGATTCTCGCATTTGAAAAAGAGCTGCGCGCCGGCCATGTGGTCCAGCGTCTCTGAAGTGAATACTGGCGTTCGATGAATGTGTGGGCGGATACGCTCGTGCGCCTCGCGAATTGTTTTTAGATCCGGCGCAAATGCCGCGCCAGTTTGTTCCGTTTGTGTGGTGGTTGTCATGCTCAGAATTATTACACAGTCGCGGGCCGCCGGCAGAAACAGCTTTCGACCGCCCTATCTCTCCCGAAGCAGGCCGAGTAGAATGCTGAAATGCGCCGGCCAATGTGCTTTCTGTTTTCTGGGCTTCTGGTGCTTGTCATAAACGGACTGCCGATAAGCGTCCGCCAGGCTCCCACGCAACGTCATGCCTCGGAGCAGCGTTCGACACAGCAGAATGCCAAAATTCCCTCCGCAGAAAATAGAATTCGCACGCAGGTGAATGAAATCACCACGCCCGTCACAGTGATAGACAAAAATGGCAATTTTGTCTTTGGCATTCCAGAAAAGGATTTTCACGTCTTCGACAACGGCATTGAGCAGCGCATCAATCGCTGGGGCCTGGACGACCACCCACTGGCGCTGGCGCTGGTGATCGAGACGAGTTCGCACATCGATATGATGGCGCGGGAGATTCGCAGCAACGGGATTGTGGTTACGGAAACGCTGATGGCGGAAGATGGCGAAGCGGCAGTGATTGGAGCAGGCGACACGGCGGAGGTGCGGCAGCCATTCACCAGCAATCACGACTCGGTGGAAAAAGCAATTCAGAGCATTCGATTTGCGGACGATAGCATGCACCTATATGACGCGATGTTTGGGGGTGCGCTGTTGCTGGCGAAGCAACCAGACACGTACCATCGCGTCCTTCTGGTGATTGCGGAAGCGCAGGACAGCGGCAGCAGACACAAACTGGAAAATGTGTTGCAGGTGGCGCAGCGCGCGAACGTCAGTATTTACACGATTGGGCTGAGCAGCACAGCGGCAGATTTGCGCGACGATCCCGTGAAAGACGCAGAAGGCGAGAAAGGCGAGGACGAAAATATTCCGGACGCTGCGGTATATCCAACAGCGCCGGCGGGAGTGTCGGCAGGAGTGGGTGGAGGCGCATGCCTGCTGTGTCTTGCAATTTGGTTAACTCAGCGAATTACCCATATACGAAAGAGCCACGCGATGGGAGCTGCGGTGGCTTTCACCGGCGGGGCCTACTATCATCCCTTCAAGGATCGCAACATTCAGGTTGCGTTGAGCCATATCGCCGAGGAGCTCCATTCGCAATATGTGCTGAGCTATCAGCTGGAAGGGGGACCGCAACCGGGCGTTCATCAGATCGAGGTGAGAGTTGACCGTCCGCGTCTCACCGTTCGCGCGCGGCTGGGCTATTACCTGGCTCCGCCAATACCATGATTTGGAATTCGATTGTCGGTTGCGCGATGTTAGCGGGCGCCGGGAACGGTGAAGGTGACCTTCCCGGTGGCCGTATTTTCAAATTCGTCGAAGACGCGCACGGCAACTGTGTGCTCACCCGGCTTCAAATCGCGCAGTGCAATATCGTAGTTTTCCGACGGCGCATCGGTAAGCTGGCCGAATGGAAACACCATTTGCCATTTGCCTGCATCGATGCTGTAGGAAGTGCGCGCGATGGCGCTTCCACTATCGTGAGCGACGAAACGCACGTGGCATTCGCCCGGCGATTGCTCCGCGCGAATGTTCTCGATCGTTGGCGGCGTGTTATCGACCTCGAACCGATCGCTTTCCATCTCTGCGGTAAGCGCTTCACCTACGGGATTCGAAGGCGCATCTGACGCCACAATCTTCAAGTAATACGCGCCATCCGGCATGGAAGTGGTATCCCAGGAATAAAAATCCTCATGAAGATTGTCCTTTAAAAGCTTCCATTCCTTCTCGCCCTGCCCGCGATAGTAGACGGAAAAGATCAGTTCGTCCTCGTTGTCATCGTGCGCTGTCCAAACGACCGTCTGGTAGCCCTTCGCGCGGATGCCTTGCGGCGGAGACGTGAAGCGCACGGGGTTTCCTTGCGCCTCCGCGAACGCCGCGAAGCTTTGTTCCACTTGCTGAGGGTTTCGCGGCGGGTGCAGAGGAATCACAGAAGGAGGGTGCGGGCCTTCGGGATTTCCTTCGAAGCCTTGCGCGCGTATGCCAGGATCTTGCACGGCAATGCCGTCAATGACCGGCGCGACGTTTTTCCGCAAATAGGCAAGCTTTACCCATGAAAGCCTTGGCGGGTTGTTCTGCCCTGCGACATGAAATACCGCTTTCCACTGGACAAATCGCGCAGGCGGGCAACCTACATTCGAGCCAGCGGCGCTTGTGTACGGACCCGACCACGCACTCCAATAATCATCCGGATCCGAAGTGTTGCCAGAGCGAACATAAAATTCCACCTTGCCGTCAGCGCCGTTCTGGCCCCACCACGACAGCCGTCCCCAGCGCGAATAGATTTTCGCGTCGAAGGGATCCGATTCGAAAGTTCCTTCGGCGGCATAGGATGGGCCCAGCGTGAATACTTTTCCCGGATTCGCTGTCGCAGCGTAAACCGTGTTCCCAGGCCCGGAAATCAGCGCAGTCACCTGCGACGCATCAGAGCTTGCTAGCGAGGAAAACAGGCGGTTATCGTCGAGCTGAATCACATCGCCATGGTTTCCAGTGCCTAGCAGCAGATGATTATCCGGCGAGAAGGCTAACGTATACACCACGTCCTGTGGCGAACTCCAAAGCGATTCCGGGGATCCATCAGGAGAAATGCGGTAGACTTCGGCGCCGCCAGTGGGGCTCGGAAATTGAGGAAAAATCATCGGCGCAATTGCCGCAGTTGCGCCAACGGTCGCGTTCCCAGTTGGATGCTGGCCTTTCTGGGCGGCGGCCGCAAGTGCAGCAGCAAACTGCTGCGCCGCGATGTTCTGCTGGGCACGTAACCGGCCAGGCTGCTGAGCCTTGTTGCCAACCGCGGCCGCATAAATATTGCCCGCGCTGTCCGTAGTAAGCGCTGTGACTTCTTTCTTCTCCGTCTCGTAGATCACAAACGCTTTGCCGGCCTTGGGAACATTCGAGCCCTGCGAAATCACCGGAACGCGAATCACCAAGCCGCTGGGATCCGTGCCGACCAGCAAATTGCCATGCTGATCGAACGCCAGAGACCGCGCATGGGTTTCATCGCACTTGTAAAACAACTGCCCTTTGCCATCGGGTGCGACAGCGAAAATCTCGCCCGTATCGCCGGTGGCCACAAACAGCGTTCCTGCTGGATTGAATGCCAGCGCCCAAATGTATTTCGTTTTAGGGTCAAAAAAGACGCTATGCTGCCCATCCGAAGTCACTTTGTAAACTTTGCCATCCGGGGACGTGGCCACATAAAGATCATCCTGCTTGTCGATGGCCAGCGCCTGCGCTTCCAGTTCAGCCGATTGGAAGACAGTGGCTGGTTTTTCACCTGCGGCGAGTCGCAACACTTTCGCGTCTGACCCGCCGGCCGCATAAAGACGCCCTTTCGAGTCCACAGCCAGCGCCCAAATGTAGGCCAGATTCGGATCAGCGAACTGCTTGAACTCCGGAGCGGGCATGAGCGTTCCGTCGCTGCGCAAGGCCATGCCCTTCTTTGTTCCTTTGTCGAATTCCTCGAAGCTTGACTGCTGCCAGAACCTTGTGTGCTCAGCGTGGGCTGCGACAGCGCAAAACAGCACGACCGACGCAATAAACACGAATGTGAATCGCCGCATCGATAATCTCGCAATCTTTTTTAGGTTTGGGATCACTTGACTGTGACGGAAACGTACTGTTGCCCCGTCACCACCTGCTTCAGGGGCACGGAATGTTGCGCGATCACCGATTGATAGAGCAACTGCGGTCCGCCCGGCATGCGCTGTTGATCCAAGACGTTGATTTCCGACGCTGGAACGTTGGGAAGCTCTTTATCTTCGACCAGCAGCGTTGGCGCATTTTCCAGCAGCGTGACGTACAGACGATCGTTTTGGCGCTCGCGGTTCATGATGCGAATTAATTCGTCGAGGCTCTGCAGCCCGCCTTGGCCTTCTTCGCCAAGCATCCCCCGCATTCGATTAATCGAGCTGGCATCACTCACCAGGATTTGCAGATTTCCGTGGGGCGCCTGCGCCGGAATGGTAATGGGAATCTCTTGAATGAAAGGAGCGCCGCGATAGGGCCGTAGCAGCACTTTAATTTTAACCGTCTGCCCCGGCTGAACGTCGCTGCGATCAATCCATGCGCCGTCTATCGCCGCCCACCGGCTTTCCGGCATGCTGGTCACGTTCAGCGTGACGTTTTGCACCTTAGGCTGCTCATACGGATTGGTGTAGATGCGCGCAAACGCCGATTCGACATTTAGCGCCAATTCGTATCCGTCCGGCATCAAGTTTGAAGGAATGTACATCCCGCGCAGATCTAGCGACGGATGGCCGGAGATATTGACCTGGCCATCCAGTTGCAGCGTCGAGCCTTGCGTGTATGCGGTGTTGGTCACAATACCGTTATACGCGGCCACGGCGACGAGCAGTGGCGTGAGCTTCGGATTCTGCACTACATTGAAATGAAAATGGCGTTCCTCGCTTGGGGTCGTGACGTTCACGGTCACCGGAAGCATCGCCGGACCGGGTCCAAGCTGCCCAACTACGCCGGTCAACCGGTCCTGTTGGAACGTGCCGATCGTGCCGCCCGTATTCATGATTTTCGTGGATTCCAGCGAGGACGCCAGAGTGGTCACCACGTAAGCGCGCGTCATGGGCAGCGCTACGGAGCCAGCATTCTCAAACTGGTGCCCGCAAACGAATACCCGCCCGTGAATAATCGCGGTCACAGTGCATCCCGCGTACATGGACAGATCGCCGGACGCGAGCTGCATGCCGACCATGTCGCCGGGCTTCAGGTTGGCGTCTTCGGGACTCGGTGGAACGGTTCCACCCGGCATCGCGCTCAGGCCATAGGACTTGAAAACCGATGAGAATTGCGCCAGCGTCTGGGGCATAACGCCGGAAAACACGAGAGGCGTCTCGATGGGCACCAGAAATTGATCTCCGCCCAGCGCGACTTTCTCGGGCATGTTGAGGGGTTGCGCTCCCGCGCCAATTTCCGAAGCGCCTGCCACGGAGCCTCGATTCGCTGATGGCGCAGACATCGCTTTCTGGATGTCGAGCATATTTTGGATGGGAGTTACGCCGGCAATCGCATCCTTCGCGAAATTGCCGATTTTCAAGGAAATAGCACCGGCCAGTTTGTTGCCAAAATAGACAGGGCTGCCGCTCATTCCTGCAACTACGCCCGTTTTGGCAACGTCGGCGCCAGACAGTTCCACGAGGATGATGTCCTGCCTTGGGCCCAGGGCGTCTTTGAGAACGCCAAGCACATTTACATTTAGCTGCTGAATCTGATCGCCACTGAAAATCGTATACGCCACGCCCTGCATGCCCGGGCGCACCTGGCTCAGCGGGAAAATTTCAGGAGAGTCCGCGGCGTGGGTAGAAAAGCCGGCGCAGGAAAGTAGGGTGAGAATAGCCAAACATAGGATGCCGAGTCGGAGACGCATAAGACTTTTCATATTAACCTGCACAGTTGCGCGAAGCAAATTGCCGTTTCACGTTGGTGATGTCCCAGTAACAGCCGCCATTTCCATGCGCGGTCACGAAGGGCTGAGCCTCCACGCACTTCATTTGACACCGCAGAGGCCCACAAGGTTGTTTGCTTGGCCCATGCTAAGATTTCTCTATGGCCAAAAAACGCATCTCTCCGGCGAAGCCGTTTCGCGGCGTGCTTACGGTTCCGGGAGACAAGTCTATTTCGCATCGCTGCGCCATTTTGGCTGCTCTCGCCGAAGGCAAAAGCGAAATCTTCAATTTTTCGCCCGCCGCTGATTGCGAGAGCACGCTGAAATGCCTGCGCGGCGTAGACGTGAAAATCGAAGAGAAGGGAAGTGGCATTATCGTAGAGGGCAAAGGACTTGCTGGCTGGCAGGCTCCGCGAAAAAAGCTCGACGCGGGCAATAGCGGCACCACCATTCGCCTGCTGACTGGCGCGCTCGCTGGCCAAAACTTCGCCTCGGAGCTTACGGGAGACAGCTCCTTGCAGCGCCGTCCGATGAGGCGCGTGATGGAACCACTTCGCCAAATGGGTGCGAAAATTGAAGCGCGCAACGGCGACTTTGCGCCGCTGAAAATCCACGGTGGCGCGCTTCGCGCGATTGAATACACGCCCACAATTCCGAGCGCCCAGGTGAAATCGGCGGTCTTGCTGGGCGGTCTTTTCGCGGAGGGCGAAACCGTTGTTCATGAGTCAGTTCACACGCGCGACCATACAGAACTAGCCCTGCGCGAAATGGGCGCGGCGATCACACGTCAGGATGGCGCCATTCGCCTGCAAGGCCGCCCAAAATTGGCCGCGCGCCAAGTCGCCGTTCCGGGAGATATTTCCGCAGCGGCATTTTTTCTGGCTGCCGCGCTCATCGTGCCGGATTCCGAACTGATTATTCAAGGGGTGGGGCTGAATCCCACGCGCACCGCCATCCTCGATTTTCTGGCTTCCATGGGCGCGCCGGTTTCTGTGGTCGCGCTGGCCGCGCGCAATGGCGAACTGGTGGGCGACATCAACATCCATCACGCGCCGCTCAAAGGCGGGAAAATTTCCGGTTTGCTCGTTGCGCGCCTGATTGACGAATTGCCTATGCTCGCCGCTCTTGGCCCCTACACGCAAGAGGGAATCGAGATTCGCGACGCGAAAGAATTGCGCGTGAAAGAGAGCGACCGCATCGCCGTTGTCGCCGAGAACCTTCGCGGCATGGGCGCGACCGTTGAGGAATTTCCTGACGGACTGCGCGTCGCCGGGCGCGCGGCGGGACGCCTTCGCGGTGCCACGATTGATCCGCACGACGATCACCGTATTGCTATGGCCTTCTCAATCGCCTCCCTCGGAGCTGAAGGCGAGACCACCATCCGCGACTCCGGTTGCGTCGCTATCTCGTTCCCGGGGTTCTTTGAGCTGCTCGACAGCCTGCTGAAGCTGCCTATGGAAACGTAGCGCACGCAATCTCCACGCGGGAAACAGGCCAGCGGTTTCACTGCGCCTTATGAATGGAAATTGTCCCGTAGGTTGTGCTCAGCGTGATGCGAGGCCCGCCCGTGCCGTAAGTGCCTTGCAGAATTGTGGTTTGTCCTGAAGTTGAAGATTTCAACGCCGAGCCTTCGAAGTCATTATCAATTTCCCCATTTTTAGAAATGGCTGAAATAGTGAAGTTCGAGTGCGCGGGAATGGTAATGTCGATATTTCCCGATTCGTCCGCGATGCGTATATCATCACGCGGCGCCTGCGCGAAATGAAGTCCGATATCGCCGCGCCTGTCGGTCACGTCAACGCGGCCCTTAACGTTGTCGAGCCTGAGGTCCTTATTTGCCGTGCTCAGCGTAACGCTGCCGTTCACGTCGGAAACGGAGAAGTCGCCGGAATCCATTTCCATTTGCCCGGAAAGTTTGCCGAGCGTCAGGTTGCTCACTGAAGATGTGAAGCGCGTGGTCTGCCCAATGTCGTGCGCGCGAATCGGTCCATAAAATTCGCCATCCACCGTGGCGTCGCCGGTGATGTCCGAGAGATTCACTTCGCCGCCACGCCCGTCGAGCCGCACATTTCCTTTTACGTCTTCAATGTGCGCATCGCCATGCGCCATGGTCGCGCTGACGTCGGCAGTAACGCCATGTAAGTCGACATCGCCGCTCTTCGAATTTATTGTTACTGGCGCATTCATGCTCGCGACTCGAATGTCGCCATGATTGGTCTGCGCGCTAAGGGTCGAATGCGGAGGAAGGAGCACCACCAGATCCGTTTGTACGCTCGAACTCTCAAAATCGCTTGCGCGTTCCACTCGCGGCTCGATCTGGTACCCATCGCCCTGTGGCGTGATTTTCACTTGCACATTGTCGGCATGCCTTTTTGCGTCTTCTCTCGACTCGGCTTGCGCAATCTTGTCCACGCTAACGTGCAGCTTCGCGTCGCTTGCTGGATTGACGGTGATGCTTCCACGATCTGTAACAATGGAAATCATGGCATTCGCATTTGCCGGAGCGGCTGGCAAGTTAGTCTTCCAGTCGTAGGAATGATCGAACATCCCGTTCATATCGATATCGAAATCAGGGCTGTGCTTGCGAGCCCAGTCCAATCCGGCGATACCGGCAACTACGAGCAGGAGAATCGTAATCAACGCTACTTCGCCGCCGGAAACCGCAGAGGCCCTGCCGCCTCCCAGCCACGACGCCAGCAGATGATCCAGCAGCAGCGCCACGCCCCAAAGGACCAGCAGCAGCGGCCAATAACGCTCAAATATGGGCCCGATGCCGATATCTGGACGGTACTCGTGCAGCAGGAAAACCACGCCAATCAAGATCAGGACTATCCCGCCAAAAATCGAGCGCCGTTGTTGATGATAATAGTAGGCCATTAGAGTGCCGGCGGAGCGCCCGGAGGAGGTGGCGGAGGCGGCATTTGCGAAGGCGGCTGCTGCGACACTGGCTGAGTCGGCCAGCCGTTCGGATCGATGTGTCCCTCGGTAGACATCGTATCGGAAAGAAGCTTCACGACTCCAATGACAATCAGGATTACGGGCCAGGTTCGATCAATCGAATAGTGCCAGTTGTATTGCCCGAAGAAAAACAGCAGGCCGATGGTGATCAAAATTGCCGGCCCCATCAATCCGTGCGTGCGGCACCGTGCGCAAGTGCAACCTCTCCAGCGTGCCATCTCCAATTCCTCCCTAGGTAACCTAAGATGCTCTTCGTGTGCGCTTAACAATCAGAGCTACTCCGATTGC
>DASYYQ010000046.1:0-4052 GCA_035933545.1 Candidatus Acidiferrales bacterium
ACCTCTCCGCCGAAATTTCCTCGCATCTCAACGAAAAAATCGACGAACTCGTCTCCTCCGGTTTATCTCGCGCCGAAGCCACCCGCCTCGCCCGCCGCGAATTCGGCAACGTCACCCTCCTCGAAGAGCGCAGCCGCGAAATCTGGCAATTCCCGCGCCTCGAGAGCTTTTTCTCTGACATTCGCTTCGCCTCCCGCATGCTCCGCAAATCCCCCGCCTTCACCGCCGTCGCCATCCTCACTCTCGCCCTCGGCATCGGCGCCAACACCGCGCTATTTTCGATCGTGAACGGCGTCCTGCTCAATCCTCTGCCCTATCCTGAACCAGATCGTTTGGTCACCGTGGACGCCAGCAAGCCCAATTTCTCCCATGGCTCGGTTTCCTACCCCAATTTCCTCGATTGGCACCGCATGAACCAATCGTTCTCATTTTTCGCCGTTTCCCGACCCACGGGCTATTTGCTGACCGGCGTTGGCGCCCCGGAAGAACTCGACGCTGCCGCAATCACCTCTGACTTTTTCCCTATGCTTGGCATTAATCCGGTCCTCGGCCGTTGGTTCAAGCCAGCCGAAGATCAAATCGGCGCGTCGGATGTCGTTGCCATTAGCACCGACCTCTGGAAATCGAAATTCGGCTCGGCGCCCAACGTAATCGGTCGAGACATTTCCCTTGACGGCAAGGGCTACACCATCGTCGGCGTCTTTCCCGGTCATCTCGACTTGCCCATGAGCTATTTCAATTCCGTGGACATCTATGTGCCTCTGGGCGAATTCCGCAACCCTGCGCTTCGCATTCGCGCTGCAGGGCTCGACATTCACGGCATCGCGCGCCTGAAACCGGGCGTTTCCATCGAACAGGCCCGCGCCGACATGCAGAACGTCACCAGCTCGCTGGTGCGCATTTATCCTGGCGATGATACGGGAACAGGAGCCACTTTAACTCCGCTGAAGGAAAGCATTGTCGGCAAAGTCCGCGGGTTTCTCTTCCTCCTGCTCGGAGCGGTTGGCTTCGTGTTGCTGATCGCCTGCGTGAACGTCGCCAACCTGTTGCTCGCTCGCAGCACCGTTCGCAGCCGCGAGATCGCCGTGCGTTCCGCTCTCGGCGCAAGCACCGGCCGTTTGGTCCGCCAGATGCTCACCGAAAGCGCCCTGCTCGCCACTCTGGGTGGCGGCCTCGGAATCGCCCTCGCGGCCGCTGGCACGCGCGCCGCGCTGGCCGCGCTCCCTGCTACTCTGCCGCGCGCCGGCGAAATCGGAATCGACGCGCGCGTCCTCTGGTTCAGCATTTTTCTTTCATTGTTCGCCGGAATTCTCTTCGGCCTGCTTCCCGCAATTCGCACCGCTCGCCGCAGCGCCTTCGAAACGCTGAAAGAGGGCGCTCGTGGCGCAATCAGCTCGCGGCATCGCGCACAGGGTGTGTTAATCACCGTCCAGATGGCCCTGGCCCTCGTGCTTCTCGCTGGCGCAGGATTGTTAATCCGCAGCCTCGCCCAGTTGTGGAACGTCAATCCGGGATTCAACCCAAATCACGTTGTCACCTTCTTCCTGGCCCTTCCTCCGCAGTTCAATGACGCCTCGCCCGCCGCAATTCGCGCCGCGTTTCGCAATTTCGATGCCACCATCGCCGCCATTCCCGGCGTTGCCGCCGAATCCCTCAGTTGGGGCGCTTTTCCCATGTACGAGGAAGATGACACCGATTTCTGGGTCGCAGGCCAACCGCGTCCCGCGAGCGACAACCAGATGAATGGCATGCTCGACTATATTGTCGGCCCGGGCTATTTGAAGGCCATGCGCATCCCCTTGCTCGCCGGGCGTTTCTTCACCGCCAGCGACGACGAGCACTCCAAATCCGTAGTGGTCGTAGATCAGGTCCTCGCGCAAA
Organism: Candidatus Acidiferrales bacterium; assembly: GCA_035933545.1. Lineage (GTDB taxonomy): Bacteria > Acidobacteriota > Terriglobia > Acidiferrales > UBA7541 > DAHUXN01. Next base: position 1,882 of record DASYYQ010000046.1, read on the forward strand.
AGTATTTCCCAAATGGAGACGCCGTCGGCAAAGTGATTTATCAAGGCGACCAGACCCACGCCTATCCTTATGAAATCGTCGGCATCGTCGGTCACGTTAAGCAATGGGGACTCGACACTGACGACAAAAATTCTCTTCGCGCCCAGGCTTACTTCCCGATCCTGCAAATGCCCGACAGAGTCATCAAGCTGATGCCCACGAATACTGAAGTGGTCGTCCGCTCTTCCGGAAACATCCTCGGCCTTATGGACTCGATTCGCCGCGCCACCAACCACATCAGCAGCGATGAAGTCCTCTCCGGCTTCGAAACCATGAACCAAATCATCCAGACCTCGCTGTCGTCGCGCCGTTTCGCCATGATTCTGCTGGCATCCTTCGCCGCGCTAGCTCTCATGCTCGCGGGTATCGGCCTCTATGGCGTCACCGCTTACGCCGTGGGCCAGCGCACCCATGAAATCGGCATTCGCATGGCTCTTGGCGCGCATCCAGGGGACGTTTTTCGACTGGTGATCGGCCAGGGCCTTCGTCTGGCTCTCGCTGGCGTAGCCATCGGAGCAGCGGCCGCGCTCATTCTCATGCGCCTGCTGCCCAGCTTCTCACAATTGCTCTATGGCGTCGGGAGGACCGACCCTGTAACGCTCGCCGCCGTCGCCATTGTGCTTCTCGGCGTCGCGACGCTGGCCTGCTACATTCCCGCCCGCCGCGCCATGCGCGTCGATCCCATGGTCGCCCTGCGCTATGAGTAGGCCACTGTGCTCCGGCCACGGTTCTTGCAAAACTTAATCCCGGTGGCAATACGCTGCTTGCTTGGCTTGTAGAAAAGAATCAGAGGCGCGGCAAAACGATCCCCTGCTGCGCCTGGTACTTTCCTTTTTTATCTTTGTAGGACACTTCGCAGCTCTCGTCCGACTCGAAGAAAATCACCTGACACAATCCTTCGTTCGCATAAATTCGCGCCGGCAGAGGCGTAGTGTTGCTGATTTCCAGAGTCACGAATCCCTCCCACTCCGGCTCGAACGGCGTCACATTTACGATAATCCCGCACCGCGCATACGTCGACTTCCCCACGCAAATCGTCAGCACCTGTCGCGGAATCCGGAAATATTCCACCGAGCGCGCCAGCGCGAAAGAGTTCGGCGGCACAATGCACACCGGCCCTTTGAATTCCACAAACGAGCGCGCATCAAACTGTTTCGGGTCAACAATCGTCGAATTTACATTCGTAAAAATGCGAAATTCGTCGGCGACGCGCATGTCGTAGCCATACGAGGAAACGCCGTAGCTAATCACTCCGTCGCGCATCTGGCGATCCGCGAACGGCTCGATCATTTTGTGTTCGCGCGCCATTTTCGTTATCCACCGGTCCGACTTCACGCTCATGCCATCCTCCCTGCTCCCGATTTTTCAAAGGCGCGGCATGTTATTACACGGCGCGATGCTTGACAACTTGCGACCGGGCCATCTAGCATACGACTCACAAAAGGAGCGGCTTGTCGTTATGATCAAACTGGATATCGTCAACGCAGTGGTGCAACGAACCAACATGCCTCGCAGCAAGGCCGAGCAAGCCGTCGAAACCGTTTTCGAAGCGCTCAAGAACGCGCTGGGCCGCGGCGAACGCATCGAGCTCCGCCGTTTCGGCGTCTTCAATGTCAAGCCGCGCAAGACCGGCATCGGACGCAATCCGCGCACCGGCCAGCAAGTCCATATCCAGCCCGGCCGCGCCGTCCGCTTCAAACCCGGCAAAGAACTCCAGGCCCTGTAAAACAGAACTTTTTCTCGCGCTAGCACACGCGAGAAATTTTGACCTGACCCGGGATTTTTGTACCAGGTGAAAGGTGAGAATTCACCTGGAGGGAAGACCGGTCAGGCCCATGAAGAGATACAAGGGCGGGTGGCGCAGTCGTTCGTGATTGGTAACCTTCCTCCATTGACATCGGGAGGCCGGGTTGACGATTCGGCGCAAGGCGCGCAAACACTTGCGGCGCGAAGGATCGCCGCGACGGGTGTTGACGGCGGCGAATCAGGATTGGGCATTGGACTTTGTGCACGATGCGGCGGAGAGCGGAAGGAAGTTCCGGGCGTTGAGCGTGGTTGATCCGTACACGCGCGAGTGTCTGGCGTTGGAAGTGGATACCAGCATGGGCAGCCGCCGCGTGACGCGCGTGCTA
>DASYYQ010000049.1:0-23440 GCA_035933545.1 Candidatus Acidiferrales bacterium
CGAGAGGATTAGGCAATTAGTGATGTCTGCCGCGGCCTCTATTGCCATGGCCGGAACGGTTGTCACCGCGCCCGCGTCCGTGGAAAAAACCTCCTCCATGTCCTTGGTCGAAATGGTTCCCGCCGTGCCCGTGGAAGGAATCTCCTCCACGCCCGCGGACGAAATGGCTGTCGCCGCGCCGATCGCCACGTCCACGATCGAAAAACCCGTGGCCGCGCTCCTGCGGGGAGAAATACCCACGATCGTGCCCGAAGCGGTTGCCGTCACGGTCGCCCCAGCCGCGCGCACGTTCGAAGCGGTCGCGGTCGCCCCAGTAGCGGTCGCGGTCCCAGTGACCGCGATACCACGGCCCGACGCCAATGAACACGCCTCTCACAAAATAGTTGGGCCCGTAATAACCGTAAGGCGCACAGTCGTACGGGTAGTAATCATAGTAGCCGTAGGGACATGCGGGCGGAGGAACGTAGACCCGTTCGCCATATACGGGACCGATGCCGATGCCGACCGACACTTGAGCCTGAGCGTAGTTCGCCGCAAACAAGAGAATTCCGAGCAAAGCGACGTACTTTAGGTAGCGCATCTTTGCCTCCTTGTCGTTGCCGCCCTGTCCGCTGAGGTGATCGGGGCTCCCTCGCTAACTGACGAGGCTGACTACCAAAAGGCAAGCAGCCTTCCAAATCCCAAGGGCAGCCACAGCGGCTTTAAACTATGCATGTTCAAAGACATACCGTATCGAACCTCCGTGGAGAACGTGGCCAGATGTGGCTCTAAGCCACCACGTGGTGGTTATCGACCACCCGAATGTACGGTGTTCGTTGGCGCGAAATCGTGGAAATTTTATCGAACGGACACCCTACGGAATAGCGGATTGGGAGAGGAGGGTGATTTCGGATTGGGTGTGGGTGTCGCCGGCGTAGCGCATGCGATTTTGCGCCGTGGCGGTCATGATAGTGAAGTCCATATGCGTGGCACCGGTTTGCGTGACGCTGACGGCCATTCCAGTGCGCAGAGAAATTGCGGTGAGTGCTTCGCCGGTGCCGGTCCAGATGCCGGAAGTGCGCAAGCCGTTTTGGCGGAAGACAGTGGGCGTGCGATCCCTCGGCTTTTCCCCTCCAGCGAGGACTGAGCGCGTCAAAATTATGGCACAGGTGCCTGGCGGCGATGGCGCAGGAGTGAGCGGGACGCCTCCGGACGCAGCGGATTGCGCGGCTGCGGGGCATGGGTCGTTGCGCAAATACGTTGCGCGCGTCTTCCAGACGAGGCCATCGAGCGGCACGTTTTCAAGCGGCTGCTCGGAGGACCATTTTTCGCCGACGGCGACTCCCTGCTTCGGCAGCGAAGCGCCCAAAGTGAGCTGCGCGAGCCATTGATTGAGAACCGCCGCGCGCGAAGGATCGGTGGAAATATTTTTCAGTCCCGCAACGTCGCTGATTTTGCCGTCGGCACCGAGCGTGAATTCGAATGACTGGCCCGCGATTTTTTTGTACTGATCTTGCATCGCGGCAACGTCAGGATCATAGGCGGGACCGCTGCTGGCGGCGACCGCTTTTTCGTAAGTGATGCGGATGCGCGCCGAGGGTCCCGCGGGAGTGTCCGAGGCGCTCACAATTTGCAGGCGAATGATGACGTCAACGGACTGGTTCAGTTTGTTAGAGCCGCCCGCGTCGATGATCGGGCCGCTGGCCGCAGAGGCGGTGTCGATTTTGGTCTGTACGCTGTAGCGAAACACCTGACCGGCGACGAAGTGCGGAAGTAAATGCGTTCGTCCGGCGGGTTCCGCGGCGGATACAAACGGATGCAAAAGAAAAAGTAGCGCAGCACAAGTAATTGCAAGCGCCACCCGTGAACGCGCTGCGTTGCTTTTCATCCTGCCCGCAATCGCCGAGGCGCGCACGCTAATGAGCGAGCACATGGGTTTTGATTCGCGCGATTTGCGGAGAATTGAGCATGCCAGTCAATTCATAGGATGCGCCGAAGGATGCTGGCGGCATGATTTTCGAATTCGATAACGCCGGAAGGGGATCATCGCTGACCGGAAGCAATTCTATGCTGACGTGACGCTGGAAATCCACGTAGCCCGTGGCGCGGAAATTGCCGCGCGGACTTTGCAATTGCAGAGGCGAGAAATTCAAACGCCCATTCGCGCAGGAAAAATCGGCAGAGGCCTGCGGAAAAATAGTAATGCCGGGGCGGCGCGCAGAAGCAGCGACGGATTCCATCAGGTCCATGCCGGCATAAGAGGCGTTGCGCATTTGCGCCTGGCCTTTGCAGGAAAGCGAGTGAAGCAGCGCGCCACGGCCGAGGCCCTTTGCGGAAACGCGCACGGCGCCGGAGACCGTCCCTGAAAATAAATTGGTGAGCGAAAAAGTGCGCGCGGCAAGCTGTCCCAGATGCACTCCGCGGAATTCCGCGGCGACGTTATACGCGGGCTGCGCGGCGAGGTCCAGCGACATTTCCCCAGAGAGAGCGCCGCCGTAAAAATCCGCAGCGGCATTGGAAAGTTTCCACTCGCGGCCGTCGATAGCGGCGCCGGCGCGAAGCTCGTGGAATTGGAACGGCGAAAGCGTGAACTGGCCGATGGAAAGAGTTCCGCGCGCGCGTAGCCAGGCAGGCATGTGTTGCGGCTGCGGCGTGGAAGCCAGAAACGGCAGGATGCGGTCGAGCAGATCTTCGCGGCGCTGCGGATTGAGCCAGCGGTCCATGGCCACGGCGCTCAGTTCACTCGCAGACAGCGCAAATTTCCACTGGCCGTCTATTGCGCTCCTCTGGAGGGAGCCGTGCCAATCGGTGGCGAAGGCATTCGCGGAGCCGAGCTGAATTTTTGCGAGCTGCGGAGACAAACTGATGCTTGCTTTTACGTGGGTAATGGCATGGTTCAGGAATGGCGCGCCAACTTGGAGGCCGTTCAGAGTGATGGTGCCCGAAGTGTTGCGGAACGCAGGAAAAAATCCGCCCGCCCACGCGAGATTGCATCCGGCCGGGCCATCGAGCTGCCATCCCGCAGGCAGACTGAATCCCAGCGACTCCGCGGCATCGAAGAGCGAGCGCACATCCTGCGTATGGCCGTCGAGTTTCCATGAAGAACGCCAATCGGGCGCGCGTTGCATCAAGGCGCGCAGGCGAAATTCACCGTTGCGCGTTCCCGCGGAAAAAATTGCCGGCGGCAACGTGATGGCGTTGGGCGAAAAAAGCAGCAACGCCTTTTCCATGCGAACGATTACCGGAATCCTGCCGCCATCTGCTTCCGCCCCTTCGGTTGTGATTTCGCCTTTTTGAATCTGCGGCGGCCAGCCCGCGAAAGTGAAATTCAAAGCAGCGGAGCCATGAACTTCGAACTGCTCGGCCACGCCCTGATGAAACGCGCGATACCAGGCGAGCACGTCGGACAAAACCACGCTCTTCGAAGCGATTTCCATGCGCTCGTCCTTGATGCTGGCCTGCTGCGGATTCGCCGGATCGGCGGCAGGCTCGAAGGTCATCGCGCCGGTGGCATGAATATTCGAGCGCGGCAATTCAATCACCGCCTGCGTTAGAGCGAGCCTCGCCGTGGCGGGATGCCAGGTGGCCTGCACGTCCAGATTGGCCGCGGGATCATCGTCGCGCATCGGCAAATCCCAGCGATGCAAGCGGCGAAACTGCGCAGCGGAAGAGAAATCCCAGTCGTAGCCGTGCGTTTGCGCCTTGAGCTGCAGCGAGAGAAGTCCGCGCATGCCATAGTCGAATCCGCGAAAAAGGCGCAGCACGTCGGAGATAGAAGCGGCGTCCCAGTTGAGCTCGAGCGAGGCAGGGCGCAGGCGCGAAGACGTGCCGCCGACCAGACCGCGCAGCGTGAGCTCGCCGGCCTGCTCCAGATCGACGGCAGCGCGAAATGGCTGAGCCTCAAGATCGATGCGCCAGCGGCCAGGCGAAGTCTCTTCGACGCTGCCATCCACGCTGATAAATGCAAATGGCAATTTCGTGTCGCCTTCTTTGAAGTTGATGCGCCCATTCGAAACTTCGATGAGCTGAGGCCGCGCAGAAGCTCGATAACTCGCTAGAGCAAGCCGTGGATTTCCGGGCGGACGCGGCAGCCAGGATTCGAGGTTCCATTCGCCATCTGGCAGACGCACGAGATTCAGAGAGGGATTGGAAATGGAAAGTGCGCCGAGCTCCAGTTTCCCGCGAAAAAGCGCGGACCAGCGAATTCCCGCAGCGACTTGATCAGCGCGCAGAAAATATTCGTGACCGAAACGCGGATCTTCACCGACGGTGATGTAATTCGCTTCGATGCGCGGGCCTTCCAGCAGGCTGAAGGAATAATTGCTGACTTCGATGGGGCGGCCGAACGCGGCTTCCAAGCGATTGGTCAAAGAGCGGCGCAGCCAGCCAGATTCGAGCGCAATGGAAATTCCGAAGTCCACGAGCAGTAGGGCCGTAATAATCATGAGCACGATGCGAATGCGGCGGCGGCGCGGCGAGCGCTTGCGAGCGGAATTTTCCGGCAAGGCCGCCGGTTGCTTTTGCGGAGGCGCGGGATTGCTTAGCGTGAGGCTCATGGCATTAACGTCAATCGGGCCAGGCGGTACGGGACGGCATTAGTGTACCTCGTGGAAGGTGCGAGTCCAGCGCGTTCGCAGCGGAAGGCGAAGAAGCGTCCTGCCGAGGTCCTCAAAATCCTGGCCGAGCGAAGTGGGAGGCTGCTGCTCCTGCTTTGGTGGGCGCACCGACCAGTAAATAAACAGCGGGCTGCCCACGACGGCGTCACGCGGCACAAAGCCCCAGTAGCGGCTGTCGGAGCTGTTGTCGCGATTATCGCCCAGAACAAAATAATGATCCGGCGGGACGAGCAGGTCGCCATTGCGAACATCATGGCGCAAAACATCGGCCCATTCGGGAGTGATTTCGGCGGAGATGAGATAGAGGTCCTTGGGAGGAAAATCGAACATGTAAGGATCCGCGTGCGTCGCATCGTGAATGGCGTATGGCTCTTTGAGCTTGACGCCGTTCACGTACACGCGCTGGTCGGCGATATGCACGCGGTCTCCCGGCAGGCCGATAACACGTTTGACATAATACGGATGATTTTCGTACGGATACTTGAAAATGATAATGTCTCCGCGGCGGATCGGGCGATAGGGCAGAAAGCGGTCGTACCACGTTCCTGTGCCGGCGAAAATGAATTTGTTCACGAGCAGATGGTCGCCAACGAGCAGCGCGGGAACCATGGAAGCGGACGGAATTTTGAAAGCCTGAACAACGAAAGTAGTGGCAAAAAGAGCCAGGATGATGGTTACCAGCAGGGATTGCACGTAATCTTCCGTGGTTACTTCTTTTTTCGGCGGCGCAGCGGATGCGCCTTTGCCGGCCGCTCTTTCGCTTGCAACAGCTTGGCCTGGCGTGCCGTGGCTTGCCTCGTTTTGGCCTGGCGGCCTTTGGTTCGCCTCGCTTCGGGTTGCCTGAAAATCTTCAGTCATTTCGGGGGTCCTTCGGCACTTCATCAGCGCCCGAAAAGGCTTCATCGCGCAACAGCTTCAGCGCCAAAAACGCGGCGGATTGTTCAGCGGACTTTTTGCTGCGCCCTTCGGCCTCCGCGAGGACACGGCCATTCAGTCGAACGGCAATATGAAACGTCTTCGCGTGTTCCGGCCCGGCTTCGGCGACCACTCGATACTCCGCGGGACGCGAGCCGCGGCTTTGCAGCCATTCCTGAAGCGCGGATTTGTGATCGGGCTCGGCGAGCAGTTCGGTAAGCATGGCGGGATCGTACAGCAGGGAGCGGTCCACAAATGCGGCGGCGGCATCAAAGCCGGAATCGCGAAAAATCGCGCCGACAACTGCTTCATAGGCATCGGCAAGCAGGTTTTGCTTCTGGCGGCCGCCCGTTTTTTCTTCGCCCGGACCTAAGCGCAAGTGCCGTCCTAAACCTAAGCGATTGGCAGCTTGTTCCGCGCTGGCAACGCCCACAAGCCGCGCGCGCGCCTTGGAAAGGCGCCCTTCATCCCACTTGGGAAATTTGGAAACGAGGCAACAACTTACCGCCAAGCCCAGGACGCTGTCGCCCAAAAACTCGAGCCGCTCGTTATTGGGCGCGCCCGAACCAACCCCATGAGAACGATGTGTGAGCGCCCATTCCAGCCATTGCACGTCCGTGAATCGGTGACCGAGAACAGTTTCCAGAGCTTCGCGTTCAGCATCATCCATGGCAGGCTTGTTTAACGGCTACGGTTTGGGCGCAGCTCCTTCCCGCGCTTTGGCCTCACCAGACGCTTTTTTGCAGCGATCCTGCAGCGAAGAGGAAATCTGGCTGCACGTGTCGAAAGCCTTCACGGCGTCCGGGTACTTCTGTAGATTCACAAAATCCAACCCAAGAACAAACTCATTTGTTGCCTGGAGAGTCGGCGATCCGCCCGTCGCGCTTTGAAGCTCAGTGGATGACAGGTCGTATTTTCTCTCATCGAAATAGATCAAGCCCAAACCACTGTGCGCTTCCGCAGAGGCGTTATTCTTTACCTCGGTAAACTGTGCGTCGGTGAGAGCCGGCGGTTTGGTCACCGTCTTCAACACGTCGAGGGCGTGCTGTTCGTACTGTTCGGCCTTGCCAAGCCGCTCTGCAAACTTTGGCGACTTTGGATCGCTACGCGGAATCGCTTCGCCAACGGGAATGAGCACAGCGATGTCGTTCGGATTCAGTGCCAGAGCCTTATCGGCAGCGTCGCACATCTTGTCGGCGTCATTTTTGTTCAGATAAGCGTTTGCCAGTCGCGAATAGACGGCCTCCAAGTAGCGGCTCTTCGGGTAGTTCTTAATAAAGTCCTCGCCCGCCTTGATGTGCGCGTCGTTTTCAGCGGGCGTTGCAGGGTTCATGTCAAGAAATGCTTTGTAGGCCGCTTCTTCCTTGGGATCGACGGGCGGCGGAGTTTGCGGAAAAACGTCTTGCAGCGGATTGGCGAGTGACGGCTTCGACGTTTGCTGCGGCGCGCTGGTTTGTTGCTGCGATTGCGATTGTTGCTGAGATTGCTGCTGGCTTTGCTGTCCTTGCGCGAAAACCGCTGGAGCGCAGGCCAAGCATGCAATCGCGGCTAGATTGGTCCATGGAAGTTTCATTTTATCCCTCATGTTCCTCTGCCTGATGACAGAGGATTGCGTTAGTGCTGAGCCTCTTTCGAAGGCGGCGCATAAGGCACATTAATTCCCTGCTGAGCAGCTACGCGCGCCTGCTCCGGAGCGCCAGCCACCGCCAAGGCTGCCTTGTATTGTGCCTCGGCTTGTCCGCGATTGCCCTGCAAATCTCGAATGCGCCCCAAATAAACATGCGACCACGCCAAGATATCCGGAGTGGGCGCCAAAACGTTATTAGATGCATTTCCGGGCGTGTGCACGAGCTGTTCAAATAGATTTTCCGCTTTCTGCCCGTCGCCCTGAAGGACCGACGCGATCGCCAGCCCGTAGAGTGCGCGGGGAAGTTTGGGGTGCTGATCAAGAACGGATTGGAACGTGGCGGCAGCGCCTTTGCCATCTTGCATGGCAATTTGACGATCCCCCTGCATTAACTCCTGCTTGAGTTCCAGGTCTGCTGGGGTGGCCTGCGCCTCGCCCGCTATGCCGCCCGGCGCAATCTTTTCCGAGGCGCTTGCGAACTCAAAATTCTGAAAGCGTTTCTCTTGCGCGGCGACGTTGATGTTGGAAACCAGCGTAGGAAAGTAGAAGGACATTGCCGGTTCGGCTTTTTCGAAGGTGATCAACTGCTGATAAATCGGCCGGACAAGAATGAAGCCGGTGCGATCATTGTTCTGAAGGACTGATTCCACTTGCACCGCTGGCCGCTTCTCTAAACGCAACTCCGCGGCGCGCACCAGGCATTCGTCAAAAAACCCCACGAAATCGTCATGATAAGCGGTAGGAAACTGCGGCGCGCGATTCGCAATCTGCAGCAGCGCGCGGCGCGTGGAAATGATTTGCTGATTCTTGAGCACCATCGGGTCCAGCATGAAGTGCAGAAAACCATGGCGGATGCTGTCCATCGGCAGCACTGGACCCGGGCCCACCACCATGGCGTAGTGATTGCCGATATTGCGAAAATCGACACGGTTCCCTACCAGCGGCTCGACGTAAACCGTGAACGTGCGCGAGGATTCCGGGGTCATCAGTTCGCGCAGATAACCCGTGGTGCGAAACACGATTTGCCGGAGCGGATCGGTGAGCCGCGCAATTTCTTGATTCACTTCGGGCTGCATCGCAATCCATTCGCGGCCAAGATGAGCCTCGTTGTAAAAATTCCTGAGAACCGGGCCAAAATCGCCAACGGACGTCGCCGAGGGTGGAATATCGTCGCGGGCAACGGTGAAGGAAAAATCTGGTGGCGGCCCAACGATCATCGCAAATGTAAGGAATGGAACCAGGGTCTCGTCTGAATTGATAAACGCATGCTTCTGATAATACTGGCGCACATCCAGCGCGGCCGGGCCGTGCAGTTGTAGCAAGCGTTCGCGCAGAGCGGCATGCAAGGGATAAATATCGAGGGTCGGCGAATTGGCGTCGAAACCGGCGGCGTCGAGAGCGCACATGATGTCGAACACTTGCTCATTGGGCTGGACGCTGATGTAGCGATTGCGCGGCTGTTGCGCGGCGGAAGGCAAGACGCCGCCCGCGCCAATGAACACACAAACAGCAAGAGCCAGTAAAACAGACGAAAGGCGATGGCGCACGAGATTCAGGTTGTTCGTCTCCAAGATTGACTTTGCTTCCATGCCCATTTTGCTTTCACGCCTTGAAAGCATGAACCCGGTATCCTGACGTCTCAGAAGTGAAATACCACTCTATCGGGCGGTTTGATGCGAGTCAAGAAAGCAGCAGCAGAAATTGAGGACGTAAAGCCCGGCGAATCAGCCTTGCACGCGGATTTCGCTGAAGCTGAGAACAACCTGCCCGCCCGGCGTGGGCCGGCCAAAATTCAACTCTGGCTGAAAGCGGGAAAAAATCAGCATCTGGTCAATCTGGTGCCGAATCGTAGCAGTATTCGGCCCCATCAGGATTTTATAGTCAGCCACCTGGCCCTCGGCATTGAGCGTTGCTTCCACAATCAGAAGGCTCGCGCCGGACCGGCCGGTGATCATCCCAGGAGCGGGGAATGGCGCCAGACTCTCCAGCCGCGCAGGCTGAATCAGGTCAGTAGGCAAATCGTTGGGAATGGCTCCCATGGGGATGCCCACAATCAAGCTCTGCACCAGGAACACAAATGCAAGCGCCGCGGTCAGCAAGCCTCCCGTGGCAGGAACTGCCAGCGGGCGCAAGATGTTTTCGAAGAAGATGGAAACGCGGGTCCAAATGCGGGTCGAGTAGTCGCGGCTCAACTGCGCATGTGAAGCCTGCACGCGAATGCGAGTTGCCAGATCCGCCGGGGGCGTAACTGGAGCAGCATCCGCCAGCAGGCGAGCCAGCCGGCCATATGCATCTAAATCGGCGCGGCAAGCTGAACATTCGCTCAGATGCGCGTGCACGGTCGCATGGCGCTGACCGGACATCGCACCATCCAAATATCCCGCCAAGTGACGTCCGACTTCTCGGCAAGTCATTGCCAGCCTCCACGTCCCCCCGTAAGCAATACTGCGCCGTAGGAGCCTACCCTGTGGGAATTGCCGTTATTTTCGTTCGATGATGCTTGCGGCCGCTCCACCGCCGGTTGGCGATGCGCGCCGAGAAGAGGATCCAGCAGCTGTTTCAGCGCGCGGCGCCCGCGAAGAATGCGAGTCTTCACCGTCGCAATCGACGTTTCCAGCACTTCAGCAACTTCCTCATAGGACAACCCTTCCAGATCCCGCAGAATTACCGCACTGCGATAAATGTCTGGAATCTGCGAAAGGGCATTTTCAACCGCAGCCTGCGTTTCCCGCGCAGCAAGCTGTTCGAATGGCGTGGCGTCGGAGTCTTCTATCTGGGTGACCGGCTGATTCTCGCGCAGCGGCGTGTCGAGAGAAACTTCATTGCGGCAATGCCGGTGCCACCAGCGGCGATGGTTCAACGATTCGCGAACGGCAATGCGATACAGCCACGTTTTCAAGGAGCTTCCGCGCCGGAACGCGCCGATTCCCCGAAAGGCTTTCAAGAACACTTCCTGCGTGACATCAGCTGCGTCGCTGCGGTCGGAAAGAATGCCATAAATCACGTTGTATACGGAGGCGTGGTAATAGGTGACCAGCCAGTCGAAGGCCACGTCCGAACCAGCCTGCAGTTCGCTGACGAGGCTCGTCTCGTCCGCTATCCAGGATAGAGTCTGCGCCAAATCAGACATGCTTTTCGCCGCCTATCCAAGCTTATCGCAGTGGGCTGTTACGCCCACCCTTCAGTAACCATTCAACAACGTGGTGCGATAAGGTGTCTGCCTGGTTAGACACCATATCGAAGGTTTCTGTTCCAAGAATACCAGAATTTTGGTGCTGTGGAGTGGATTCCCGCCGGAGCGTCTAGACACCCTTCATCCGGCCCGAAACCGGAACGCCGATTTCTGAGGCTTAAAATCCCGTTTTATAGGCTAAAGCCTGTATTCTCATGGGGGACTTTTCCGCGTACTATGAAGGAAGTAATAGCCTTCACTATTTAATGTTGGGAGCCTCAGTGGGCCCTTTGCGGATTTTGATCGTGGACGACCATGAAGTGATGCGCGGCGGTTTGCGCTCCTTGCTTGAATCTCGCCCAAATTGGGAAGTTTGCGGAGAAGCAGCAACTGGCATGGACGCAGTAGAGCAGGCAAAACTCCTCCGCCCCGATGTGGTTGTGCTGGACATCAGCATGCCCGGATTTAACGGCCTGGAGGCGATCCCGATGATCCGCAAGGAGACGCCACGTTCTGAGGTGCTGATTTTGAGCCGCTACGAAGAACGCGAAATGCGCCTCAAAGCCCTCGAAGCGGGCGCCCGCGAATATATTCCCAAGTCTCAGGGTCTGGCGCGCGATTTGCTTGCCGCTATCGACGGAATTGTGCGCGAACGCACCCTCCTGCCCGGGTGACATCGACCAAACGCCGTGGGACCTCCGCTCCCTGTAACTTCGGTCTCAAGAATTGAGAAACCGTGCCCTAAGCCTTACGCCGAGCTTTGTCGAGGAGGCTGGCATCCCACTCTAAGCGTGCGCTGCGACAAGCGCCTGCCCTAAGCTCAGTCCGCCGTCGCCGGCCGGAACATCGGAATGAGTAAAGACCGCAAAGCCTTCTGCTAGCAGTTGGTGAGTCAAATGGTCGAGGAGCAGCACGTTATTAAACGTGCCGCCGCTGATGCAGACCTGGTTGATCGAAGATTCTTGACGCAGCAAAGACGCGAGGTGGAATATGCTGCGACTAAGCCCATTATGAAATCTGCGGCTGATGGATGGCTTGCCTACCTTGTTACGAAGATCTTCGACAATGGCACGAAACAGCGGGGCCGGATCGATCTGCCAGCATCCTGACTCGCGGCCAATGCAAAAGGGATAGCCCGCAGTTTCTGTTGACGATCGCGCCAACATTTCCAGTTCAATGGCGGCTTGCGCCTCGTAACTGACGATTTGACGAACACCGATCAGAGCGGCGACTGCATCGAACAATCGCCCACAGCTTGAGGTTAGCGGTGCATTAACACCCTGAGCAATCATGCGCAAGATGGTCTGAGCCTTGTTCTTCGGCAGATCTCGAACAAAAGGAATATCCAAATTAAACAGCTCCTCTCCAAAGGTGTGTGTCAGATAACTCACCGCCATGCGCCAGGGTTGCCGAATTGCAGCCTCTCCGCCGGGAAGCGCGACGTAGGCAAAATGTCCGGCGCGCTCGAAGCCAGCATAATCCGCCAATAGCGCTTCGCCGCCCCAGATGCGCCCGTCCGTGCCGTAACCTGCGCCATCCAGGGACAAGCCGATCACCCGGCTGTCGATTCTGTTTTCCGCCATGCACGCAGCAATGTGCGCATGGTGATGCTGCACTCCAACCAGGCGCACGCCTTTCTGTTCGAGAGCCCATTTCGTGGAGAAATAATTCGGGTGAAGGTCATAGGCGATGATTTCCGGTTCGATTTCGAGCAGCTTCGAAAGATACGTGATGGTGTCCTGAAAGAAGGCATAACCTTCCATGTTTTCAAGATCGCCGATGTGCTGGCTCAGAAACGCCAGGTTGTGGCGCGTGAGACAAATCGCATTTTTCAGCTCTCCTCCGACGGCAAGAACCTGCGGAAGTTCCTTATGCAAGGGCAGCGGTGACGGGACGTAGCCTCGCGACCGGCGAATTTGCCGGATCTTCCTGGCCGCAGGACGAACAACGGAATCATCACAACGCAGAAGGATTTCCCGGTCGTGTACAAGAAAGAAATCAGCGATGCGGCTCAATCTATGGAGCGCTTCCTGATTGTCGATGGCGATAGGCTCTTCACTCAGGTTTGCGCTGGTCATCACCAACGCGGGGAATTTCCCCGCAGCAAACAGCAAATGATGCACCGGCGTATACGGCAGAAAGGCCCCGAAGTCGCCCTGGCCTGGCGCTACCGCATGGGCGATGCCTGCATCTCCTTTCTTTTTCTTGCATAACAGCACGATGGGTCGCTCACGGCTTATAAGCGCAGCTTGAGCGGGACCGTCGATGAGGCAAAACCTCCGAACGGCCTCAAGGTCAGGCATCATCAACGCGAACGGTTTTTCGATACGGTTCTTGCGTTCCCGAAGGCGCAGGACGGCAGCCTGGTTCATGGCATCGACAGCCAAGTGAAAGCCTCCGAGCCCCTTGATCGCGACGATGTGACCAGATCGCAGCGATTCCACTGCTGCTGCAAGCGGATCCGCCGGCGACAGGTCTCGACCTTGGGGATCCCAGAACCGGAGTCGCGGGCCGCAGTCCCAACAGGCATTGGGCTGCGCATGAAAGCGGCGATCCCGCGGGTCCTCATATTCCGCGCGGCATTTATCGCACATTAAGAATGAGGACATCGAGGTGCGCGGCCTATCGTAGGGAATATCGCGAATGATCGTGAAGCGCGGTCCGCAGTTCGTGCAGTTTATGAACGGATAGAGATATCGGCGATCGTGCGGGTCGAACAACTCGCCAAGGCAGTCCTCACAAACCGCTACATCGGGAGAGATCAGCGCGCTAGGACGCTCGCCAGATTGGCTCGAAAGAATTTCAAAGCTCTGGTTCAACTGGCAAGGTAAGTCACGGACGGCCACTTGATTGATCTGCGCGAGCGCCGGAGCTTCCTCGCGCAGGCGCGAGAGGAAGTCATCGACCAGATGGGATGGTCCTTGAATTTCAATGGTCACCCCGGCTCCGGTGTTGGTGACCGTTCCAGCGAGATTCCGGTTCGTCGCGAGCCGGTAGATGTAAGGGCGGAATCCGACTCCCTGAACGATTCCGGAAACTCGGATTTCGCGGCGTACCTGCATGAGCCCTCATGAAGCTGCGGCGCGCGACCTCTGCCGATTGCCGTCGAGCCAAGCAAGCCATGCTCCTAGGCCCTCAAGCGTCTGACAGGATAGCCGAACGATATCGATATCCCGATGAATGTGCCGCGCATTATCCTCGGCAGCAGCAATGTCGAATGGAACATAAGGAAGAAGGTCGATTTTGTTAAGCACCAGTAGATTCGACTTGAAGAAAATCGAAGGGTATTTGAGCGGCTTGTCTTCGCCCTCGGTGACGCTCAGTACCACAATCTTCGCCGCCTCGCCTAGATCGTAGCTCGAAGGGCAAACCAGGTTCCCGACATTCTCGATGAACAGCAGGTCGAGTTCTTCCAACCGCCAATCGGCCAGCGCACGTTCGATCATCCTCGCATCCAAATGACACGTACCGCCTGTGGTGATTTGCTTCACAGGGAATCCAAACCGCGCCAATCGCTTCGCGTCATTTTCGGTCTGGATGTCGCCGGTGAGAACAGCGACGCGATCTTGGGGATCAAAGCTCTCCAGGGTGCGCTCGAGAAGGCTGGTCTTCCCCGATCCTGGCGAACTGATCAAATTGAGGCTCAACACATGGTGTTCGGCGAAGCGCGCCCGCAAGCCCGCTGCTATGCGCTCATTTTCACTCAAGACTTTACGTTCCAGTGAGACCCGCTCCATTTTCTACCTCCAGATAGGCCAGTTCCAGCTCGTCGCCACCGGAGAACTGCGATTCCGTTCCGCCGCAGGCCGGGCAAGCCGACACATCATTCTGCGCAGCGTAGGAGTGCCCGCAGGAGCAACACCGGTAGCGGCGTGGGCAGAACTCGATCTCCAGTTCGAGTGGCTCCCAGCTTGTCCCGCGCACGAGAGCCTCGAAGCAAAAATCCACAGCCTCAGGGTCGACGCCGGCGAGTTCTCCGATGCGCACGACCACTTTACAGACATGACTCTCTGGGAAGCGGCGGCTCTCCTTGCGAACAGCATCGAGCACGGAATTGGCGATCCCCATTTCGTGCATCACTCCACCCCTCAGCAGATCCTCGGCAACTGGTCGCCGGAGAGCAGATCGACGATTCGCTTGGTTCCAAGTCGCGTGCGCAGTGTGACTGTCCCTGGATGAGACTCGGTGATCCTTCCAATGATCCTCGCCGAGCGTCCAAACGGATGTCGCTGCATGGCCTCGAGAATTTTCTCAGCGGCGGCGGCCTCCGCAATGGCAATCAGCTTCCCTTCATTGGCAACATACAGCGGGTCCAGTCCCAGCATCTCACACGCGCCCTGAACTTCTTCTCGGATGGGGATCGCATTTTCCACCAGCTCGATTCCCACGCGTGACCGCGCCGCAATCTCATTGAGCGAGCTCGAGAGTCCGCCGCGTGTTGGATCGCGTAGGCATCGAATCTCAGAACTGGCGCTCAGCATGGCGGAAACCAGCGTATGCAGCGCCGCAGTATCGCTCACCACCGGACTTTCGAACTCCAGGCCCTCTCGTTGCGAGAGAATTGTGACGCCATGGTCACCGATCGTCCCGCTCAGAAGCACGCAGTCGCCCGGGCGCGCTTGATCGGCGGAAAGTTTCACGCCGGATTCGACGAGCCCAATCCCCGACGTGTTTACGAACAGCCCATCGCCGCTTCCTTTCTCCACTACCTTCGTATCTCCGGTGACCACGGTGACCCCAGCAAGGGCAGCGGCGACACGAATGGATTCCACAACGCGGCGAAGCGTCTCGAGCGCTAGTCCCTCTTCAAGAATGAGCGCCAAGCTGAGGAAAAGAGGCTTGGCCCCTCCCATCGCCAGGTCATTGACAGTACCGTTCACCGCGAGCGTTCCAATATCCCCGCCAGGGAAAAAGAGAGGTTTCACGACAAATGAATCGGTCGTGAACGCAATCCGGGACCCGCCGACCTCCACCACGGCCTGATCGTTCAACTGGTCCAAGATGGGGTTTTGGAGCGCTGGCAGGAAGATTTCTTGGAGCAAAGCGCTGCTCATCCGGCCTCCGCTTCCGTGCCCCAGCAAAATCGAATCGGCCGTCACGATCGGCAGAGGACAGTTCCGGGCCGCCTCGAATTTCGTTCCCGGTGGCATCAGTGCGCCCCTTTCGCCGCGAGATCGTGCCGTCGATACAGGTAGTACGCAGCACATGCTCCTTCGGAGGACACCATGGGAGCACCCAGCGGGCTTTCGGGGGTGCAACGAGTGCCGAAGGCGGAACAGTCGGTCGGCTTTTTCAATCCCTGGAGCACCTCTGCGCTGATGCATTCCGGAGACTCTTCTGCGGTGACACCTTCAGTCCCAAAGATGCTATCCGCATCAAACTGCGCATAGTCATCCCGGAACGCGAGACCGCTCTGGGGAATCCCGCCGATCCCACGCCATTTCCGGTCGCATACCTGAAACACTTCGGCCAAGACCTTTTGCGCAGGGAGATTGCCCTCGTACGTCACCGACCGCACATACTGATTTTCGACTTCCGCACGCCCGTCTTCCAGCTGCGTCACGACCATCAGAATCGCTTCCAGCAGATCCAGCGGCTCGAATCCGCCGACCACAATGGGCACATGAAATTCGCGCACAAGATCCTGGTATTCGCGATAGCCCATGACCGTACAGACGTGGCCGGGGCCAATGAAGCCTTGCACGCGGTTGCGTGGCGAACTCAAAAGCGCGCGAATCGCGGGCGGCACAAGCACGTGAGAAGCGAGCATGGAAAAGTTCCCCAGGCCTTCTCGCTTGGCCTGCCAGACGGTCATGGCATTTGCCGGAGCGGTCGTTTCGAAGCCGACCGCAAAAAACACGACCTTTCGCTCAGGATTGGCGCGAGCCAATTTGAGCGCCTCGGTGGGAGAGTAGACCACGCGCACGTCGGCGCCGTGGGCCTTTAGATGAAAGAGGTCAGTCCGCGAACCCGGTACGCGCAGCATGTCCCCATAGGAAACCAATGTGACATCGGGGCGCGACGCGATGTTGATGGCCTTGTCGATTGTCTCGAGCGAGGTCACGCATACCGGGCATCCCGGGCCGTGCACCAGCTCAATGCCGGCGGGCAGAATCCCGTCTATGCCATAACGCAATAACGTATGGGTTTGGCCGCCACAGATCTCCATCAATACCCAGGGCCGCTTGGCCCGTCGACCGAGCTCCGCCACAATCCGATGGGCAATTTCCTCATTTCGGTATTCATCCAAATATTTCATCGATTTTCCTTGGCGCAGAAACTGTCGGAGTAGCGATGTTTGACCATAAAGCCTCTTCAGCCTCAGGCGTTTTTGCCTTAGACTCTCGATACAAGCATGCGCGGCTGAGCCGCCTAGGGCTCGTCCAAATCCGACTGCAACTCCGCCTTGAGCAATCCCATGGATTCGAGCACCGCATAGCTGCGCTCCGCTTCTTCGCGGTCTACTCGGCTTATCGCGAATCCGACGTGAACCATTATGTAGTCACCGACGGAGGCTTCGGGAACAAAGTCGAGGCATGTCTCACGCGTGATTCCACCGAACTGGACGCGCCCCACACGTACGCCGTTATGTTCTTGTTGGCTCAGAATCCTTCCGGGAATCGCTAGGCACATTTGAACCTTCCCCAAACTCCAGACACTCCTGTCTACCAAGCCTCTCAGCCTTGCACATTCGCACACAGCAAGGATTGCGTCCGAATCTTCGCGACCCAATCGAGCAGTTGCGCGATTGCCGCATCCACCAATGGCGCAAGCGACGTCTTGACATGCGGCGACAGTTCCGTCGCCCAATGGGTTGAAAGCGGCTGCACGCCGAGCAGCACAATTTCCCTGGACGTTGATGAAACCAGCGGAAGGGTCGCCAGCAGATCGGCCAAGCCAACTTGATGAACACTTGCGGCGCCAGGAAGGCCGCGCAGCGCTTCAATTTCCATGCGGATGAGGCTTCCCGGAGGCTCGCCGACGTCGATGGCGTCCAGCAGCAGCAAATGCGTGGAGTCGCAGATGTATGCCAGCAGTTCGAGACCGAAAGTGCCTCCGTCGATCAACGTCACGCCTTCAGGAAGCCGGGGATCGCGTCGCAGGCATTCGAGTGCGTGCACGCCAAGCCCATCATCGGCGTGGATTAAATTGCCGATGCCGACAACGATTATTCGAGGCGACTCGCCGAAATTCACTTGGGTGATCTCATGGGCGATTCTGTTCTGGAAGCTGATGGCGGAGAAGCGTCGCTGGATTTATCCTGGCCGTGTTTTCTTACGGGGCGTCTCTTGTGCGAGCGCCCCGCGGCGGCCGCGGGAATTCTTTCCTCGTGGGGCCGGCGCGTTGGATCGGAAGCAACAAATGCCGCAGGGAAAAACTTATAGCCGGAGAAAATCCCGCCGACCAGGCCGCTGCGTTCCTCAATGCCTATCAACACGGCGCTATAGACGTGGTGAATGACGAAGGCCAGAAACGCGAACATAATCAGGAAGTGCGTCTCGCGCGCGTACTGGATGCCGATGAGCGTCGAAATCCAGCCGAAACAGAAGCTCAAAAATCCGTGGCCGATGCCGCTGACATAATCCAAAAGGGCCAAGCCGGTCAGAATCTCGACCGCCATGAGGGCGTAAACAACCACGTAGGTGGCGGCGGCGAGCGGATTATGACCGACTTCACTCTCGGGATCTCGGCTGAGAAACAGATAATATTTGAGCTGCTTGCGAAGGCCGCGCCGCCACCATCCCTCGAGAGGCAGGAAGCTGCGCCAGTGCGCCCAGCGATTGCCTTTGAAAAACCAATAAAATCGCAGCAGGACCGCGGCGATGAAGACGAATCCGGTGACCTCATGAACGAAGCGCATGGTGCCCATCAGAAACGCAGAACTGCCGCGAGAAATGATGAACGGGTTATAGAGGTAGTATCCAGTGAAGCTGAGCACGGCAATCGCCAGCACAATCACCCAATGCGTGAGACGCACCGGAATTTCCCAGACGTAGACGCGGACGAGACTCTCTTCGTGAACCAGGGGATGCGTTACATCGGCAACAGGAGGAGCGGTTGCGCTCATGGCTTCCTCGCTCTCAGATCTCGCGGCGAGCGTAAGTTCGCCCGCGGGCGTCCACAACGTGAACAGCGCAGGCCAGGCAAGGATCAAATGAGTGCACCGTGCGCAAAATTTCCAGAGGCCGCTCAGGATCAGCGATGGGCGTGCCATGCAGCGCCGTTTCGTAAGGACCACGCTGGCCCTTGGCATCGCGCGGCCCAGCATTCCATGTGGATGGCACGACGCACTGATAATTCTTAATCACCTGGTTTTCGATTTCCACCCAATGCCCCAGCGAACCGCGCGGCGCCTCAAAAAGGCCATAGCCACGCGCTGTGGAGGGCCAGGAGCGTGGGTCCCATTTCTCTCCATTGTGGATGCGGAGATCGCCGCGCTCCATGTTGTTCCGCAGCTCTTCGAGCCAGCCTACGATATGGTTGGCCAGCACTTGCGTTTCCAGCGCGCGGGCGGCGATGCGGCCTAGCGTTGAAAAAAGCGCTTTGGGGGGAGCTTTGAATTTTGCCAGCACGCCGTCAACCGCGGTCTTCACTTCCGCATTTCCGGAGGCGTAAGCCACCAGCATTCGTGCAAGCGGGCCAACTTCCATGACGTGATCGTCGTAGCGCGGCGCCTTCAGCCATGAATATTTCTTGTCCACATCGAGAAATTCGAAAGGCGGTTTGGGGCCGGAATACTTCGGGTTTGTTTCGCCCTCCGCAGGCTGCTTCGATACCTGATCTCCCTCGGCGTATTCGTACCAGGAATGCGTGACGTATTCAGCGACTTTTCCTGGATCCACGGGATAGACCTTCGAGAGGTCGCTGTTCAAGATGTAGCCGCGCGGCAGGAAATAATTCGCGGTGTCGTTGACGCTGCCCTGGGGGAACGCGCCGTAACTCATGTAATTGCCGGGGCCTTCGCCTAGAGCAAACCAGTCCGTATAAAATCCTGCTACCGCCAGAACGTCCGGTATCAATACTTGATCAACGAAAGTCTTGCCGGACTTCGCCACTTGGAGCAGGAAATCGAAGCGTTCCGGATTAAGCGGGGCTTGCGGCTCGTTGGGATCAAGCGAGGTGGTCATGCCTCCCACTAGATAGCTTTGCAAGTGAGGGTTCTTGCCGCCCAAAACGGCGTGGATGCGGATGAATTCCCGCTGGAATTCCAGAGCCTCCAGATAATGCGCTACGCCCAGCAAGTCCACTTCGGGGGGCAGGCGATAAGCAGGATGCCCCCAGTAACCGCTGCTGAAAAGGCTCAGCTGCTTGCTGGCGACAAGGGTTTTGACGCGATCCTGCACTCCTTTGAAATACGTGGTGCTCGATTTCGGCCACTCAGAGATGGATTGCGCAAGCTTGGAAGTCTTCGCTGGATCAGCCTTGAGTGCGCCGGTGATGTCCACCCAGTCAAGCGCGTGCAGATGATAAAAGTGAATGATGTGGTCGTGAATATACTGGGTGGCGGAGATGATATTGCGGACTAACCGGGCATTGTCCGGAACCTCGATGTCGAGCGCATTTTCGACGGCCCGCACCGAAGCCAGCGCGTGGACCATGGTGCAGACCGCGCATATCCGCTGCGTCCAGATCCAGGCCTCGCGCGGGTCGCGATTGCGGACGATCAATTCAATGCCGCGAAACATCGTCCCGGAACTCCACGCGTCGGAAATTTTGCCTCCGTCCACCTGAGCCTCGATCCTCAGATGGCCTTCAATCCGGGTTACTGGATCCACGACGATGCGAGCCATTAGCGCCCTCCTACGAATGCGGAGAAGGCGGTTGCGCAGTGTCCTTCTCGCTGTTTTCCGGATTGTTGCCTTTGTTCAGGCGGATGGCGCTGCCCACGCCGTGAGCTACCGTGAGGCCAGCGACAGCACCGACAAGTCCCCAGCCAATATCTTCGGCGCTGACGTCGACGCCGAATCCAGCGACCTTTGGAAGCGGCTTATAGAACGGCGACATTTCGTCCCAGAACCGATGCGATGCGCAGGCGATGCACCCATGTCCTGACTTCACTGGCCAACTCGTTCCGCTATTCCAGCGGACTGTCGGGCAGTTATAGGTCGCATCCGGCCCTTTGCAGCCCATTTTGTACAAACACCAGCCCTTGCGGCTGCCCTCGTCGCCCCACTCCTCGACAAATCTTCCGGCATCGAAGTGCGCGCGGCGCTCACACTGGTCGTGTATGGTGTGGCCGTAAGCGAAAAGCGGCCGATTGTACTGATCCAGCGCCGGCATTTCGTGGAAGGTAAGATAATGAACGATTACTGCCGCCGTGTTGGCCACGTTGTGGGGACAGCCGCCGAGATTCACAACTTTGATTCCCGGAACGGCCTCCTGCAATCCTACGGCTCCCGTGGGATTCGGATTCGAACGGACCAGCCCACCGTCCCAAGCGCATGCGCCGACCGCGATATTGGCCGCGGCATTGGTGCAAACTTCGCGAGCAATATCGAGCGCCGCTTTGCCACCGATCGTGCAATACACGCCATCGTCGGCGGTGGGAATAGCGCCTTCGACCACGACGATGTATTTCCCCTTTTCTTCTTTCACTACACGATCAAGCGCGGCCTCAGCCTGTTTGCCGGCGCCGGCCATAATCGTTTCGTGGTATTCCCAGGAAAGCAGCTCGAGCACAATGTCAGCTACTGGCGGGTCGTTGGAGCGAAGCATCGATTCGGTATTGCCGGCGCAATCCTGGAATTCCAGCCAGACCAAGACAGGCTTGCTCTTGTTGTCCAGCGCTGTGACTACGGCGTCGACGTATTTATCGGGAAGGGCCAGCGTGGCGACCATCAGACTGCAGAATCTGACAAAATCACGGCGGGAAACCCCTCGGGCCTTCAGGGCCTCAGGTAGAGAGCCATCTGACATAATGCCACCTCGAGGGCTCCAGATATAATCGGCACTGCTCATCTTGTCTGTGATTTACGTCACACTAGTACAGTTGTTCTCGGACACGCCTATCTGAGGAACTCCATTCGCCAGGCACATTCCTTCCACGGCTCGGTCGAACACCGGCTTATGCGAGATCCGAGACGAACAACATTTTGACCGCACGACAAGGTACAATCGCGGAGTTCCATTGGAAAACAATTTGAAATGAAAAGGCCTGCCAAAAATTTGGATTTGCTGCTGCTGCATCCGCCGAGTGTCTATGATTTTCGCGAGAAGTCCATATTTTATGGCCCGATCAGCGACGTCATTCCATCATCCACAGTTTTTGAAATGTATCCGCTGGGATTTCTCACCATCTCGAGCTACCTGGAGCGGCAAGGAATGGAGGTGCGCATCGCCAACCTGGCATTGCGCATGATTAACGACAGAAATTTCTCCGTCCCGCGTTTCCTCGCTTCATTGCGGCCCAAGGCTGTAGGGATTGATCTTCACTGGCTGCCCCATGCGCATGGCGCGCTGGAGATCGCCAGAATTGTGAAGGAAATTCATCCGCAAACGCCGGTGATTATGGGCGGGCTGTCGTCGACTTATTTTCATGAAGAGCTGATTCGCTATCACCATGTGGACTATGTGTTACGTGGTGACAGCACTGAGCCGCCTCTCCATAAGCTTCTGCTGGCGCTTCAGAATGGCGAATCCCTCGCCAGTGTCCCGAATCTCACGTGGAAGCAAAACGGATTGCCGCGTTTCAATCCCATGACTTATCTGCCTTCTTCGCTCGATTATGTGGATATCAGGCCTGACCTGATGGTCGAAATGGTGATGCGCCATCGCGATCTGGGGAGCGTTCTGCCGTTCAATGGATGGTGGCGCAATCCGATCACCGCGGTGTTCACAGTCAAAGGGTGCGCTTATGAATGCGCCACCTGCGGCAGCTCCAAAACCACTTGCGGACATCTTACAAAGAGAAGCTCGCCCGTCTTTCGCAGCCCAGAAAGCCTGGTCGCTAATATCGTTGCGCTCTCGCGTCTCATGCGCGGCCCGATATTCCTGGTAGGTGACCTGATACAGGGCGGGAGCGCTTATACGGAAGCGGTCCTCAGCAATTTGCGGCAAGCGAACGTGCCCAATGAAGTCGTCTTCGAATTCTTCGATATACCGCCCAAAGGTTTTCTGGAGCAGATTGATTCGTCTGTGCGCCACTGGAGCATGGAGTTCAGTCCGGAGAGCCATGAGCATGCTGTCCGGCAGGCGCAGGAGGGTGAGCCTTCCTACAACAATGAGCAGTTCGAGCAGGTATTATTGGAAGCGCTGCGCCTGCGTTGCAGCCGCGTGGACGTTTTTTTCATGATTGGCATGCCGCGGCAGAGTTATCAATCCGTGCTGGACACTGTTTCCTATTGCAAGCACCTCTTCGAGATCAGCGATCGCCGGCTCTCGTGCTTCCTTTCTCCCATGGGGCCGTTTGTCGACCCGGGAAGCCGCGTGTTCGAAGAACCTGAGAGATTTGGCTATCGCTTGTTTGCTCGTACGCTTGAGGAGCACCGTCAGTTACTCGTTCAACCGACGTGGGAGCGCATTCTCAACTATGAAACGCAGTGGATGACGCGCTCGCAGCTGGTGGATGCAACGTACGACGCCGCCGAGCAATTGAATGAGCTAAAGTTGCGCTATCGCCGAATTTCCGAGCGCCGCGCGCAGACAGTGGCGAAGCACATTCGAGAAGCTCGCGACCTGCGCAAACGCGTGGCTGCCGCCGAAAATGAAACCAGCGATCAGGCCATGCCTCGCAGCCTGGAAGGAGAGATTGTTAAATACAGCCAGTCCACTGTCTGCGATAAGAGCGAACTGTTTTGGCCTGAGCGCCTGGTAAATTTCCACGTGAACGAGATAGTGCGGATCCTTGGCCGTTTCCTGAAGAAGCATGCCTCCGCCAGCCCCAAAGCCTAAGCGAATCGGATTGATCTCTCGCTTCTTCTCGCCATCGTTGAGTGAGATGGCGCTGACGACGGACGGCGAGAATCCCGCACCGTCCCCTTCTCCTCTGGCACCGCACGGAGGATCACCGATTCCTCGGGAGGCGAAGCTTCAATTGCATTTTTGACGAGATTCAGTAATGCCTGTTGGACCTTGCCGGCATCCATGCTGACCGTGAGATCAGCCGGCACTTCCACGTCCACTCGCACACCC
>DASYYQ010000156.1:0-17068 GCA_035933545.1 Candidatus Acidiferrales bacterium
GGCCTTCGCCCGTGTTCCACGCTGGAATCGAGCCCGGGTTGAATAACGGATTGGCGCAAAGAGCGAAGTGTGCAATCGATTGGAGAAGAAGAAAATGGCGGGGACGACGGGGCTCGAACCCGCGACCTCTGCCGTGACAGGGCAGCGTTCTAGCCGGCTGAACTACGTCCCCGCAAGATGCACGAAACGAAGCGGACACTGGTGGGCGATGTGCGATTTGAACGCACGACCTTCCCGGTGTAAGCGGGATGCTCTAACCACTGAGCTAACCGCCCGTACCATGCTAGCGGAAGGCTGTTCAGGCGTCAACTGCGTGTACTCGTCCACATGATTGGTGACACTGGGCCTTTCGAGATTGAGATTTGCAGTGCTCGAAGGATTCGAACGGCGGCGCCTGGGCTTCTTTCACTCTAGGCCGCGAAGTATAACTCTCCCGTTGATATACAATCAAGAACATATGCGATAGAGGGCCGGTCGCGCGCCGCTGTCCGCTGCGCCCGCTCCCGCTTTAACCCACGCGCTCGCCCCTCCCCGCCGATGCCCTTCGTACTTGCTCAGGAGGTGCAACTTTGGGCGCTCCTCTCTCCTATCCCCGCGTCTGCTTGACGTTGCCGAGGTCGCCAAGTAAACTGAATGTGCAGCCGAAATAAATTATGCTTCTTTCTCGCGACTACGTTGGATACATGGCCAAGGAGGTGGTCAAGCGCCTCGTTGACCGCCAGATGATTGAGACGAAATCTGTTGACGCTCTTTCAGAGCGTGTCCGTCAAACCATTGCGGATGAGCTTACAGTCGAAGATCGCTTGAATGAGGAAGTGCGAGACATTCTCGCTCAGCATAATGACGAGATGCGCAAGGTCGGCGCATCCTACCAGGAAATGTACAAAAAAGTGAAAGGCGAGCTTGCGCGCCAGAGGAAATTGATTCTCCGCTGATGCGATTGAGCCGCGAAAAAACGGTACGTCTCTCTCACCGAATTATTGACCTTCTTATTTCCATTGAAAACCTGGATTTTATTGAGGACCGCGACACTATTCGCCAGGAAATCGTCACCATCCTGCTGGAATTACTGAAACAGGAAGAGCAGGTGGACGCCGAAGCCCGCGCCAAAATCGCTTCCCAGAAGAGAGAAATTCTCGAAGGCAGCGAGGAGTGGGATATTCTCTATCGGCGCTACTACACCGAATCGCTCAAGCGAATGGGTGTTGCTGACCTCGCAGAGCCCCGCCGACGCTGATTTTCCCCAGAAAAAAGGAACCTCCGTCCACCCTATTGGGGCGGAGCGGAGGGGTTGATATTAGTCGATGAGCTCGCCGCGAAGCTGCAGTTTCTGATATCAGGCTGCGTAACGGCGAAATGCTAGTCCAACGCCCAACAGGACTGTGCCGAGCATGAGAAGCGTAGAAGGTTCTGGAGTTGGAGACGGGTCACGCTGAAGTCTGAGCTGACGATGGTACCGCTGCTTATGAGGAACTGCACCGTCGATTGCCCAGCGCCAGCCGTTCCGCCCAGGGCAGCCTCAACCGGGGGAGACATCGTGATCCACGTGACATTAAAAACCAACGTCTCGTGCCCGCTGAAGCTGCTCTCGGAGGTACCGGCGATCGTGCCGGAGAGCATGTCTCCGTCCGTGTCGCTGATTGTCATTGAGGTTCGTAAACAGACTGGTGAGTACCATGTCTTATCCCTAAGAGCCTGAAGAGTTATCCGCCGACGGGCGTGGGAAGTTTGAGCACTGCAGGGTGTTCTCTCAAGGCGCGGCGGTTACTTCATTGAAAGAGGCGCCCTTGGAAGGCCGCCTCTTTTCAAATGATTTAGCTGAGAAGGAGTTAATTCGGGCGGCGCTTGAGCACCGGCGCGTTATCATCACCGCCATTAGGGCTCGGCAGCTGATTTTGTGCCTTTTTCTGCTCAGCCTTGGTTTTCAATGAGGGCTTGCCACCGTCCCGCACCTCTTGAATTTTTTCTCCGGCATTCAGACGGGTGATGCGCGCTTTCACCGCCTCAAACGAAGAAGTGTCCACGATATATTCCGGCCGCGGCGGGAGGATCGTGGCGATCTCATTCTGCGCGGCGGCGATGCGATCTGGCGTCGCAGGATGCGTGTCGAAAATCTTTGGAATGGTTCCCGGTGCCTGTTTTTCGATGGCTTCGAACTTCTCAAAAACGTTGATCATCCCGTTCGGGTCATAACCCGCTTTGTACATATACTGAATTCCCAGATAGTCGGCTTCGCGCTCGGCATCGCGGCTGAATTTCAAATACGTCAGCGGGATCGCCAGGTTCATTCCCTCGTAAATCCCATAGCCTGCCAGCGTATAGGGCAAGGCCATCATCACAGGAATGGACGCGATCTGCATGATATTTGCTTTTGTAGCGTTTCGCGTCTGATGGCGCGCGCACACATGGGCAATCTCATGCGCCATCACGCCCGCCAATTCAGATTCATTGTCGGCATGCAGCAGCACGCCGCTATTTACGTAGAAAAATCCGCCCGGGAGCGCGAAGGCGTTGATGTGGTCATCGTCAATCACCTTGATCGTGAACGGCACTTTCGCGTCCGAATTCCTAACCAAATTTTGTCCCACTTTGTTCACGTAGGCGACAATCACCGGGTCATTGATCAGTTTCGAGGTCTTTTCGACCTCCTGCGAAAGCTCTTTGCCAAGCGCTATTTCGCTCTGGATCGAGTACATGTCCGGACCATGGCCCACCTTGCGGTCTCCAATGGCATTTACGTCGGACTCTGTCCCGGGCTTTACTTTATCAGAATCAGACTGCGCGAGCGCCATAGGCGCGCACATGGCGGCCGCCAGGAGGAAGGCCGCAAATTTCGTGGAGGTTCTCTTCATTTTCGTGCCTCCTTGGCATTACTGGGATTATACACCCAGTTCAGTTGTCAAGCTGTGGGATTCGATGCCAACCCGTCGAAAAGAGTTTCTTCGCGCTTTCCGGCCCTCGCTTACTTTCCGGCAGCCCATTTTTGGCGTGTTTCTATGAAAACTGCAAAGCTTAGTTCTATTGACGCTTTTTCTCCTTGTGTCTACAGTGGGTTTTAGCGTATGCCCCTTACCAAAATACAGGTCGGCCAAATCTGGAAAAAGGAAGACAGCGGCGATTCCTATCTCGTTACAAAGGTCTACAATGAGGCGCTGGCGACGTTTGCAGTTCTGCGAAAAGCCGGTTCAGAAGCAGAGGCCCCTTTGCGCATCCGCGTTGGACACTCCGGCCCTAGTCCCAACCTTCCCGGATTCCGTTTCGCGCAGGAATCCAACGAGTTCTAGCACTGTGCGCGCTAAACAGACCTCACCGGCATTTTGACCACGTCGTCCACCTGCATAATTTCGCGCGTTAAAAACGGCTCCGCATACTTAACCCCAATCATTCGCCCGTAATATCGCGAAGTCAGATTCACTCGGTCTTCCAATTCATCCAGCGGCAAATGCACTTTCGATGTGCTCTCTCGCTTTTTCGGTCGAAACTGGGATTCGTACGCTAAAATTGCCTGCCGCCGCCGCTCAAATTGCGCACTAATGTCTACGGCGAACGAGGGCCGCACGGTTTCGTCATAGGTCGTAGCATAGAGGATCTTGAACGGACGGAAGGCCTCGCCGGCGATCGGAAATTGCTTCAGCCCGGCCAAGAAACATCCTTCATATGATAGATTCGCCGCGTTGTAATGATCTGGATGCCGTCCCGCCCAGTAGGGCAGGATCACCGTATGCGGCTGCCACTCGCGAATTTTCGCCGCCACCGCCAGTTTGTATCGCTCGCTCAGTTCGAGCCGCGCGTCAGGCAAACCTAAATTCGCGCGCATCGTCAAACCCATGATTCGTCCGGCCCGCGCCGCCTCGTGCAGGCGCGTCTCCGGAGTCCCGCGCGTTCCCATTTCTCCGCGCGTTAGATCGAGCACGCCGGTCTTGTATCCGAGCTGTCCCATTTTGATGAGCGTGCCGCCGCAGGTCAGCTCCGCGTCGTCCGGATGCGCCGCAATCGCCAGCAAATCAAGTTTCATTTCGCCTCCCGCGATCAGCATGCCGATTCTATCGTTTGCGTGCGAGCGCCGTCAAAATTCTTGGCGCAAATGGGCCGCAATGCTACTGTGAATTCTGGGGAGAAATGAATGTCACATCCGCTCGAAGGGCGCGTCGCGCTGGTCACCGGCGGCGCGAAGCGCATCGGCCGCAGCATTGTTGAAAAACTCGCCGCGGAAGGCGCCGACGTGGTCATCAACTATGCGTCTTCGCAGGATGAAGCGGAGAATCTCGCTTCGGTAGTTCGCAAGCTTGGCCGTCGCGCGCTCGCCATACCTGCCAACGTCGCCAAAAAGCACGACGTTCATCGCATGTTTCTCACTGTCGAACGCGAATTTTCCCGCCTCGACATTTTGGTCAACAACGCCGGAATGTTTTTTGCCGCGGATTTTCTGGAACTTACCGAGGAGCAGTGGGACACGATTCTGTCCACCAATCTGAAATCGCAGTTCCTCTGTGCGCAAGCCGCCGCTCCACTGCTCAAGAAAGGCGGGCATGGGCGCATCATCAACATTTCTTCGTTGGGCGGCATGCTGCCGTGGCCGAAATTTACCCATTATTGTGTTTCAAAGGCGGGAGTCATTATGCTGACGCGCTGCCTGGCTCGCGCGCTCGCACCGGAAATTCTGGTGAATAGCGTCGCACCTGGCACGATTCAGTTTCCCGGCGAAGAGCCCGACGAAGATTACATTCGACGCGCGCCGCTGCATCGCACCGGCAAAGGCTCGGAAATTGCTGATGCCGTTTTTTATTTGGCCACTTCGGACTTTGTTACTGGGCAAATCGTCACCGTCGACGGCGGCCGCAGTCTGACCTGAAAAAACTACTCCAAATGAAATCGAGCGCTCGAAAACCGGCATCGCCTTTCATTCGTTGGCGTATTTCACGGAGCAGCCATACGGGCGCGTGACCGGATCGCTCACCGGCTTGCCTGCCATCGCTTCTTCCAGCGCCAGATTCAAATAATTCTTCGCGCCCTGAATATCGGCCGTGTCCGTGGTGGGTCTGTCGTCAATCGCGCCGTCGTAGACCAAGATTCCTTGCGGATTGATGACGAACATCTGCGGGCTGGTTTTCGCGCCGTAGAGATGCCCGAGAGCGCCGGTCGGATCGAGCAGCGCGGCGGTAGGATGCGCGTTCTCTTGCTTGAGATAGGCATTTTCCTGCGACGCCGTCATGTAGCCCTGCTTTCCCGGCGCCGACGAAAGCACGGTCAGCCAGATCACGCCTTTCGCCGTCCATTCCTGCTGCAAGCGTTGCATGTTGCCGCTCTCATAGTGCTTCCGGGTGTAAGGACACCCGCGGTTGGTCCATTCGAGCACCACGAACTTCCCTTGGTAATCGGACAAATGATGTGTTTGCCCGTTTGAATCCGTCGCGGTAAAGTCCGGCGCGGGTTGATTGACGCGCACGGCCCACGCGAAGGGTGCAATCATCGCCGCGCTTACGATCACAGCCAGGCCCATAATCAAATTTTTTCTCATGGGATTCGGCCTCCTCGTTTTCTGATTCGTTATCGATTTTCGGCAGCAACGGCGCGCACAGGCACCGCGATTTGGTAAGCGCGTCCTGTTCCTGCGCCAAGCTCCAGCACGCCGCGCAATTGCGCAATCGGCTTCAGCAGCCCATCCGACTTCTGCAGTCTTAGACGGACGCCGCGCGAAAAAGGTGTCGCGAGCTGCGTCGCGTCATTTTTGATCTGCTCCGGTTCCAGTGGAAAGAATGTCGCTGCACGCTCCGGTTTTCTCGTCTCAATGGTCAACACGAAATCATTTTTCTCTGCGGTCGCGGAAACTTTCCAGGTCGCCGGCAGTGGCTTCGGTACTTTTGCACGCGCACCGATCAACATCGCCACGTCAGCAGAAGAAGCGCTCCCTTTCCATCCCCTGACAACGCTGCTTACCGGAAGCGTCAAGGACACTTGCGCCTTCCCCGGTATGCAAATTTCACGGCACACCAGCCAATTCACGTTTGCGGCAATCGTCTCCTTTTCGCCGTTTTTCAAGCCTGCAGCTACGCGCATTGGCGCGATCAGCACAGCTTCGTTCTCGTATCCGTAATCAACAATCGAAGGCGCGGCGAGCCTTTCGGGAGCGGGCCACTCGATTGACCCCACATGAAATCTCGGCGGCAATTCCCACTGGATTTTCGCGGGCTCGCCCGAATCCCCCGGATTCTTCCAGTAAATGTGCCAACCCTTTTCCACTCGAAACCATACTCCCATCCAAACGCGGCTCCCGGGAACCAGACTCCGGCGCTCCGATATAAGTGTCACGACGGTGTGTGGTCCTTGTGCATGCTCCTGTGCGAAAGCAAATGGAACTGAGGCGAGCAGCGCTAAAATCGCCGAGGCTAACGACCGAACTTTCGGGCTCATCGAATTGCCATTCACGTGTTGCGCACACTCCATAATCTTCTTGGATGCTGCAAACGAATTGTGGCCGCAAAACTAAAAAAAGCGGCGCCGAAATTATGTCAGCGCCGCCCTGAAGCTCTTTGCTCCTCGAAGGAAACTAATAAGCCGCGAGCTTCTCCATCCCCGCGACAATTTTGTCCGTGTTGACCATCCACGCGTGCTCGAGCGGCGGCGCGAACGGAATTGCCGGAATGTCCGGGCCGGTGATGCGCACAATTGGCCCATCCAAATCTTCAAACGCTTCTTCTGCAATAATTGCAGAAATTTCGCCGCCAATGCCCAGCGTCCGTTTGTCTTCATGTACGATCAGGCACTTGTTGGTGCGCCGCACCGATTCGAGCACGGTTTCTTTGTCCACCGGCGAAAGTGTGCGCAAATCAATCACTTCGGCTTCGACGCCATTCTTCGACATCTTTTCCGCCGCTTCCAGGCACAGCGAAGTCATGTAGCCGTAGGTCACCACGGTCATATCGCGCCCCTGCCGCCGCGTTTCCGCTTTTCCAATGGGAACGGTGTAGTCGCCCTCGGGCACGTCGCCTTTTGCTGTGCGGTACAGTTTCTTGTGCTCAAAATAGAGAACGGGATTCGGGTCGCGAATCGCTGCGAGCAGCAAACCCTTAGCGTCATACGGCGTCGATGGCATCACCACTTTCAATCCGGGCTCGTGCACGAACCAAGAAGCGTTTTCTTGTGAATGATAGAGTCCGCCGCCCGTGCCGCCGCCGCAGCAAATGCGCACGGTCAGCGAACAGCCGTATCCGCCCGCGCTGCGGTAGCGAATTTTCGATGCCTGCTGCACCAGCGATTCCATCGCCGGGGTGATGAAATCCGCGAATTGAATCTCCGCAATTGGCCGCAAGCCCACCATGGAAGCGCCAATTGCAGACGCGATGATGTTGCCTTCGGCCAGCGGCGTGTCCAGCACGCGCTCCTCGCCGAATTTGTCGTAGAGTCCTTGCGTCGCCTTGAAGACGCCGCCCGACAGCCCAATATCCTCGCCCATCACGAAAACGCGCTCGTCGCGCTCCATCTCCTGCGCCATCGCTTCCGTGATGGCGTCAATCATTGTTATCGTGCGTGCCATTTTTAGTGGTCCCCTTTTATTCTTGCGCCCAGATGTGGTCCGCCAGTTCGGACGGGTCCGCGTAGGGACTCTGCTCCGCAAACTCGACGGCTTCATTGATTTCCTGCGTGATTTCCTTGGCGATCTTGTCCTTGGATTCGTCGTTAAGCAGTTTTTTGTCCCGCAGAACCTTTTCGAAGAGCAGCACCGGGTCGCGTTTCTTCCACGCTTCCACTTCTTCCTTCATGCGGTACTTGGCGGGGTCAATTTCCGAGTGGCCGTACCAGCGATACGTCTTGCACTCGATGAACGTCGGGCCGTCGCCGGCGCGCGCTCGCGCGATGGCCTTGATTGCCGTGTCGTATACCGCGAGCACGTCGTTTCCGTCCACCACCACGCCGGGAAATCCATAAGCCTTGGCGCGGTCCGCCAGATCCTTTAACGCTGTTTGCAGCCGCAGCGGCACCGATTCCGCCCACAGATTGTTCTGGCAAACGTAGATGATCGGCAGCCTATGCACGCCCGCGAAGTTCAGCGCTTCGTGAAATCCTCCGAGGCTCGTTGCGCCGTCACCGAAAAATGAAACCACCACTGTGTCGCGTCCCAGCTTCTTCAGCCCAAACGCCACGCCCGTCCCCACCGCGAGCTGGCCAGCAATGCTGCTGGCCGGGGTGATGGTGTGAATTGGCGGATAGCCCATATGCGCCGGAGTGGATTTTCCGCGATCCGGACTCGTCGCCTTGCCAAAAAGCTGCGCGAAGCACAAATTCAGCGGCGCGCCTTTGATAATGTTCGAGGTCCAGTCGCGATGCGAAGGCGCAATCCAA
This sequence comes from Candidatus Acidiferrales bacterium, assembly GCA_035933545.1. GTDB lineage: Bacteria > Acidobacteriota > Terriglobia > Acidiferrales > UBA7541 > DAHUXN01. The sequence goes on from DASYYQ010000156.1 coordinate 8,341, forward strand.
TCATCTTCGCGCAAGCTGTATGCCGCGCCCACTTCAGCGGCTTCCTGGCCCACTCCCGAATAAAAATTTCCTGCATACTTGCCCTGCCGGAACAGAATGCGCGCCTTTTCGTCGCACATGCGGCATTTCACCAGCATCCGATAGAGTCCGAGCATCAGCTCGCGGCCATTCTCGCTCTTCCGGCCGTTTTCACTTTTCTCTGTTTCGAGTTCGGCCACGCCTCGGCCATTCTTGGCTGCCATTTCTTCTCCTAGGATTCTGCGGATAAAGTAGACTCGTAACTATATCACGATTTTTTCGAGCTTGAGCCGGTTCTGTTTACTCTGACGCGAATTTGTCTCCTCGCGTTTCCTGCGATTTTCGCGCAGGGCCCGCGCAGCGCAGCTATTTCTGCAGCATCCGCTTTCTATACAGGAATTTCGCGCGTCTCGAGCTTGCGGATCAGTTCGCGGTCCGCCTCCAGAAAATCCAATTCACTCAACTTCTGCGGCCCGACCCATTTCATTTCTTGAAATATGCGATTCTCGATTTCGCCGCTCACGATGCGCGCTTTGAAAAATATGAGCTCCACAGCCTCGCGCATTTCGTCGTATTTGTGCCGCGTGCGAAAAATCTCCGCACCGATTGTCGCTTCGACACCGAGTTCTTCGTTTAATTCGCGCGCCAGCGCTTCTTGCGCGGTTTCATTTGCGTGAACTTTCCCGCCGGGAAATTCCCACTTCAGCGGAAATTTTCCTGCGCCATTCCTCCGGCACGCCAGGACGCGCCCATTGCGCGCGAGCACTGCGGCGACAACAATCATCGGCGATTCTTTGCCAAGACTCGGCCTTTCTTGCGCGGAATTGAGTTCGCGAGTTCCGGATGCAGCGCGCGCAGCAACTCTTCCGCGCCGCGCGCTAGCGGCGGCCCGGGCGTGTTCAACAATTCATCGCGTATCGCAAACACTTTCCGCTCGCGCACCGCATTAACGTCTTGCCACGCCGGATTCGCCAGCGGCTGCTCTGGTTTCGATTTGCCGCCTGTCGCGGTCCACGCCAGCACAATAATTTCCGGATTCGCGCGCGCCACCTCTTCATCGGTGACGCGCTGGCCGGCCGCCGTCGCCATTTTTCCTCCGGCAATTTCCACAAGCTCTGCCACCCATGGCGGCGAACTGATTCGCGGATTCGGCCATGCTTCGCAGTAAACGCGAGGCCGCGTTTTTGCGCGTCGCGCGAGTTTGCTCACACTTTCGAGATCGCTGCGCATTTGGCGAATCAACGCCTCCGTTCGCGCGCTCGCAACTACGATGCGTCCCAGCGCACGAATGTCCATTTCCACGTCAGCAAGACTGCGCGGATTCAACGCGAGGAAGGGGACTGGCAACTCCAGAATTTTCTGAACGGTCTCCGTCTTAAATGGTACCGAGCCAATAATCATCGTGGGCTTCAACTGCATCAGCTGCGCCGCACTATTTCCCGAGACTAACGACCAGCAATCGCCAAGCTCAGGCAATCCATCCACGTCGGCAACGTCTTTGCACCACTTACTGACAGCGACAAGCTGCCGTCGCGCGCCAAGGGCCAGCAAAATCGAAGTCACGCTGGGCGCCAGCGAGACGATTCGCTGGGACGTGTTTTGCGGCGCAGGTGACATGCGGACGCTTCAATTCTATCGGTCGCTGGGCGGTTCTACAACGCTGCGCTACTCGTATCGCAGGGCGATCATGGGATCTACGCGCATGGCGCGGCGCGCGGGAACGTAGCACGCGAAAAGCGCGACCAGCGTCAGCAGGAACGCAACAGCGGCAAATGTGAGCGGGTCGGTAACGCTGACTCCATAGACTAGCGCAGCCATCAGGCGTGTCAGCAGCAGCGCAGCAGCGACTCCGATGGCGACGCCAATGAATGCCAAGCGCGCGCCCTGCCCAAGGACTACACGCAAGACGTCTCGTCGCTGTGCGCCGAGGGCCATGCGAATGCCGATTTCATGCGTTCTTTGCGCGACCGAGTAAGCCATAACGCCATAAATTCCGACGCACGCCAGCACGAGAGCCAGTCCGGCGAAAAAAGAAAGAAGCAACATCGTGAATCGCGAGCGCGCGACGGAATTGGCGACAAGGTGGTCCATGGTGCTGATTTTGGCCATAGGCTGGTCTTTGTCGATTTCGCGCAGAGCGTCGCGAAGGGCAGGAACGAGTGACAGCGGCGGAGTTGACGTGCGCACAACAATGTTCATCGAGTAAGAGGGCAGCTCCGGGTACGGCCAATACGCTACAGGATCGGGAGATTCGGCGAGGCTGGATTCATGTACATTTCCGACGACGCCAATGATTTGATCCGGGATATTCTTGTCCTTCATATCGATAATTACTTTTTGCTCCAACGGATTTTTCCCTGAGAGGTATTTGTCCGCGAAGGCCTTGTTGACAATGACCACATTCGATTGCTGAGCGAATTCGCGCTCATTGAAAATCTGCCCTTTCAACAATGGAATGCCCATTGTCCGGAAATAACCGGGCTCGATGACGCGCACGTCGGTTCCTAGAGCTTCCCCAGGTGGCTGCGGAGGTTCGCCGACAATAGCAAAATCCGTCGCGGAGCCGACTCCGGTGAACGGCGGAGTTACATCTGCGCTGGCAGAAACAGCCCCCGGAAGCGCGCGAATTTTGCCGAGCAGTTGGCTGAAGAACGCAGCAGAGGCTGTTTTATTCTGATATTTGTCAGGCAGGCTGATCTGAAAGATGAGCAGATGGGAAGCCTGAAAGCCCGGATAAACTTCAGTGAGGCGAAAGAAGCTCTGAATCAGAAGGCCCGAGCCGGCGAGCAAAACGAGCGCCAGGCTGATTTCGACGATCACGAGCGCGCTTCTTGCGGCGAGGCTTTTGCGTCCCGCAGAAGAAGTGCGATCGCCCGCGGGAAGGGCTGAGGCGACCTCGCCGCAAGCGGCCATGAACGAGGGTAAGAACCCCGCGAGCAGACCGGCCGAAAGAATCAGACCGGCCGCGAACGCGAGGACGCGCCAGTCAATGGAGATTGCGCTGAAATCAAGGAGGCTGGCCGGAGCCGCATGGATGAGGGCTTTAGTCGCCCAGATGGCGACGATGGCACCCAGGGCACCCCCAACTAAGCCAAGCAGAAGACTTTCCGTAAGTAATTGCTGCGCGATGCGGCGTCGAGAGGCGCCAAGTGCGATGCGGATGGCAAGTTCGCGGCGGCGGCCTGCGGCACGAGAAAACAGAAGACTAGAGATGTTAGCGCAGGCAATCAGCAGCACGAAGCCAACGGCTCCGAGTAAAATCAACAGTGCAGGGCGGAGCGCGCCGGAAAGCTGTTCACGCAATGGGACCAGAGCCACGCCCCAGCCTTTGTCGTAACTGGGATAGCGCGCGGCCAAATCTGCCGCAATCACATTCATTTGCGCCTGCGCCTGAGCGATGGACAGGCCCGGCTTCACGCGCGCAATTACACGCAAGAAGCGCCCAACTTTGGACCAGTCGTGCCAGGCGGGCTTCATCTCGAGGGGGGCCCAGAGTTGCGGGTGTTCACGGGTGAAGGAAAATTCGGAGACGTAAAAATCGAAATCGGAACGAGTGACGCCGATGACCCTAAAAGACTCCCCATCTAGCTCAATAGTTTTGCCGACGATTTTCGGATCACCGGCGAATTTCGATTTCCACAATCCATAGCTCAGCACTGCCGCGTGATCCTTTCCGGGCTGGTCCTCGTCAGCGGCGAACCCGCGGCCCAGCATGGGATTCACTCCCAATAGGGAAAAGAAATTCGGAGAGACAAGCTGGACGCCAACCTGCTCGGGTTCGCCCGCGCCGGTCAGGTTCGCGGACTGGTCCAGAAATGCGGCTATTGCGGAGAAACAATGATTCTTCTCCTCCCAATGGAAAAGGTTGGGAGGGGCTACGACGTTGCGCATGAGTCCGTATCTGGGCTGCTTTTCCCAGACCAGAACCAGCGAGAAAGGATCCTTGAAGCGCAGAGGTTTGAGGAGCACGGCGTCCACCACCGAGAAAATGGCGGTGTTTGCGCCGATGCCGAGCGCCAGCGTGAGAATGGCAACAGAGGTGAATCCAGGCGATTTGCGCAGGATCCGCACCGCGTATTGAATGTCCTGAAGAATGCCAGCGAAAAAATTGTTCCTGGCTTTTCCTGGCACAATGGGCTCATGGCAGAAATTCTTTTCAACCCGCTGGAGACTGCGGGCGAGGAGGTTTTCGTCTTTCAGTTCGTCGATGATAGCGCGGAATGCGGCATCTTCTGATTGGCCTCCGGCGAGAAGTTCCTGATAGCGGTCCTCGAGGTGCTGTGAAAGCTCATCGGCTATTTCGGCTTCGCGCGTTGGAGAGAGTTTCAGCGGAGCAAGTCTGCGGAGAATTTCGGGCTTCCATTCAGGCATTTTCAGCCCCCGTGATGCTCCCAGTGATCCGATTGATGCCAGTGACAAATTCGCGCCAGCCTCGAAGCTGCGAAGCGAGGACTGTGCGCCCTTGGCGCGTCACACGATAATAGCGGCGGCGGCGCTGCCCGCTCTTTTCAACCCAGCGGCCTTGCAGCCAGCCCCGTCGTTCCAGGCGATAGAGCATCGGGTAAAGCGAGGCCACGTGGAAACGCACCGTGCCGCCCGAGCGTTGCTCGATGAGTTTGCTGATTTCGTAACCGTGGCGCGGGCGGGCTTCGACGAGAGAAAGAATGAGCAATTCGGCGCTGCCTTTTTTCCATTCCACTTGTGAAGCTGTGGTCTCCATATATGGCACTGCAACATATTGAACGGCAGCACGCCTCAAGAAGTCAAGCTAAGGAAAGGAAAAGTATGGACGAATCGCGCAGGATGCAATGTGCCGCCGCTGGCGGTGACAAATTTCATGTGTATGGCATACATGAAATAGCTGAGGCATTGTGGGGGTTTATTTCCTTGACTGCTGCGGCGGCGCAGCGTTCTAATTAATACCTGCCCATCCCTTCGGCCCCGTTTTAGGCATCTTAAAAATGATGAGAGTGTTTCATCCTACTACCGTTCCGGAAGGAGTTTATTCAAGATGAGAACGAAATTTCTCGCTCTGGTTCCCATTCTCATGATCGTCACACTGATGGCCACTGTTCCGGCATTTGCCCAGGACGGGAAGCTTAAAGTAAAGGTTTCGCCGAAACAGGCGTACGTCTTTGTGGACGGAAATGCGATTAAACCCGGCAGCCAAACTATTAAGCTGCCTGCCGGCAAGCATTCAATAGGCGTTTACAATTACGGGTACACGCCACAAACGCAGGACGTCAATATTACCGCTGGAAAAACCACCGATCTGAACGTCACGTTGCAATCCAGCGGCGGGCAAGTCTCCGGGCCCTTCGGCGACATCGAGCTGAAAGGCGACCGCAAAGCGGCGGTGTTGCTGAATGGCAAGACGCCCGCTTATTTCGTGGGCCACGTGGACGAATTCGATTGGAACTGGCTCTGGCATCAGCGCCTGTTGGTGAGGCCAGGCACGTATCAGATCGACGTGACTCATAACGGCCAGACCGTGTGGTCCGGCCCGGTAACAGTAGAGGCCGGAAAGCAGGTCACTGTCCAACTGCACAACGGCGGCAAGACCAGCACGAAAAACTGGAAGCAAGGAAACACATTGGGGCCGCAGCCGAGGTTCAAAGCTGGATTCGCCAGCTCAACCGTGGCAATTGCGCCGGTGTCAGGCAATTTCACCGCAGCGCCAACCCAAATCAATTGCGGTGACAATGCCACGCTGACTTGGAATTCGACCGATGCCGTGGACGTCAACATCAGCGAAATAGGTGCGCAACAGGCCAGCGGCACGCAGACCGTTTCGCCGAAGAAGACAACCACGTATGACTTTACGGCGACGGGTCCGGGCGGCACGGTGACGCAAAATCAGACCATCAACGTGAATATCCAGCCGACCGCGACGCTTACTTTGAATCCGACCGAAGTGAAGTACCACAAGATCGGCGATAAAGTGAAGGAAGATGGAACCTCCACGCTGAGTTGGACATCATCGAATGCCAGCTCGGTGACGATTGATCCCCTTGGAAACGTGGCGACCAGCGGCAGCCAGCAAGTCACGGCGCAGCCGAAGCAGCAAAACATTGGGCCGATCGACGAAAATCAAACCTACACTCTGACCGCCACGAACGTTTGCGGCGGAACAACCACGCAAACAGCCAATTTGCACATTACTGGCTCGATTGAGCCGAAGCCGGTGGTCACACTAGAAAGCGTGTTCTTCCCGACCGCTTACCCGGTTAAAGAACATCCCGATGTCGGGTTGGTCACCAGCGAGCAGCAGTCGCTCAACGAAGTGGCCACCACGTTCAAGAAGTATTTGGACTACGACGACACGGCGACGCTGACAGTCGTAGGGCACGCCGACGTTCGCGGCTCTACTCCCTATAACGAAGCGCTCAGCGAACGGCGCGCCGATCGCGTGAAGGATTATCTCGTTTCGCAAGGAATTTCTGCGGACAAAATCCAAACGCGCGCGGAAGGCAAAGAGCGGCAGCTGGAAAATGCCGAGGTGGCTGAGTTGCAGCAACAAAATCCAGCGAAACCAGAAAAATGGATGATCCGGCGGGTGCGCGATACGTGGCTGGCGTACAACCGGCGCGTGGACATCATTTTGCAACCGACGGGCCAGGAATCGACGAAGTTCTATCCCAATGGCGCGTCGGACGCGAGGATCCTGTGGCAATTGCCGAGGCCGAGTCTCAGAGCGGTGCGCAGGGCCGAAGGTGAGACCACGCCGGAAGCTGCTCCGCCTGCTCACCGGCGAAGGACGCACAAGCCAGCGCCGCCTAAGCCGCGCGCGCAGCCGAAGCAAATGCAGCAGCAACCGCAGCTTTAACACCGGAGGCCGAGCGCATAAAGTTCGGGCTCCAGTAGCAAAAGGCCCGCACTGTTATGGTGCAGGCCTTTTGCTTTAACTTATGACGATCCGCGGAGGCGCTTTAGCCAGCGGTGGCGGCGCGATAACCAGCGCGCGATGCTTTTTTGAGTGCTTCAACGGCTTCCGCTGAGGACATCAGCGGAGTGGTTCTAACGCTCTTGCACGCCCCGCCGCCGGCAAATGCAATTGCAATCGCGGATGCAGTGACATTGTCGGCCATTTCGGTGATGAGAACGGCGTCGTAGTCGCCGAATGCGAACCATCCTTCTTTGATCTTTCCGCCGAGGTTCTCGATGGCTGGGCGCACGGCTTCGATACGATCCTGTGGATTCTTGATGAGAGCCTGCCAAGCTTGCTCGTTGTAGGCGACTTGAATTAAATAGTGAGGCATAGTGTCCTCCTTTTTTACAGGGACTCCGGTTGGGTTGCCTGATTGGGACGCATAATGTCACCGGCGCGGAACTAAGTCAATCGAAAGCTAAGACGTCGAGAGCGCGCGAAGCCAGCCTGGGCCTTGCATGACTTTCGCCTCGAAGAGTTCGGCCGGCGAATTTGACGCGGCGCGCTTTTGAGTTTTGGTTTTCAACGGTAAACTTTCTGCCATGTACTCTGCCGCCGTCCTCGACCATTTCAAAAATCCGCGCAATACGGGCGACCTTTCAGACGCCAGCGCTTCCGTCGAAGTAACGAATCCTGTGTGCGGCGACGTGCTGCGCCTCGCTACGTGCGTCGAGAACGGCACAATCGCGGCGGTGCGTTTCAAGGCACAGGGCTGCGTAACCGCGGTAGCCTGCGCTTCCATGCTCACCGAGCAGCTCGTCGGAAAAAGTTTGAACGAGGCTCGCCTCATCACGGCCGCGCAGGTCTCCGAAGCTTTGGGTGGATTGCCGCAAGCCACCTTTCACGGTGCGCAGCTCGCTGCCGAAGCTTTGGCCTTTCTCCTCAGCAAATTATCTGCATAACTCTTTTGCGCTGCACGTTCCGAACACAATTGTTCTGCAAACAAGAGGAAAGGTGACCAGTGTCACTATGAACCGTGTCTGCGGTCACTGCACCGGCTTCCATGCTGGTCTATGAATGCGACATGGAGAGGCAGAGATGCAGATGGCAACCAGCCCTAAAGGCAACAAAGCCCGAAAGTATGAGGCTCCGCCTGCGGGCTACTGCCAACGAACGATCCAAAGATCGTGTTGGGCCATGTGCACTGGTTCTGCCTCTTCTCTCCGACTCGGCGGTGACTCCGAAGATTGACTAAAGCGCCCAAACGTACGACGCACCGGCCCTTTGAGGGCCGGAAACACTTCGCAAGTCCCGCCGGCTCGGAGCAAATTCTCTTGAGGGCTCCAAAAAATGGGAAGCAGTTATAGCCGACGAAATTGCAGGGTAAAGGAGATTCACAATGACAAATCTAGTTCCGCAAGACAGATTCTTCCAGGATCTGTTCGATTTCCGCCGGGATTTCGACCAGATCTTCAATCGCATCCTGCTTGGCAAGCCACTGCTTGCAGAGCGCTTCGTTCCTGGCAAGCAAAAGGAATATGATTTCCTGCCAGCCGTCGAGACTTACCTCGATAAAGACCAGAAGAAATTCATCTGCCGCGTTGCTTTGCCGGGAATTGATCCGAAGAACGTGGAAATACACACGAAGGACAACCTGCTGACTATCAAGGGCGAGAGGAAGTTCACTCGCACATCCAAGGAAGTCAACCTTTGGGACGAGGAAATCGTTTACGGCTCGTTCGAACGCACTCTCGATCTTCCTGAGGGCGTAGTGGTTGACAAGCTCACTGCCGAGTATCAGAACGGCATGCTGGAGATCACGGCGCCGGTCGCTGCGGCCGC
>DASYYQ010000165.1:0-12596 GCA_035933545.1 Candidatus Acidiferrales bacterium
CCGAAGAAAGATCGCTTCTGGGAAATTGTCGAACGTTACAAAGTCTCAATTTTTTACAGTTCCGCGACCGCCGTTCGGGCGTTCATGGCCTGGGGTGGGGAATGGCTTGCCAAGCACGATTTGTCCAGCTTGCGCCTGCTCGGCACCGTTGGCGAACCCATTAATCCCGCGGCGTGGAAATGGTATTTCGACGTGATCGGCAGCAAACGCTGCCCCATCGTGGACACGTGGTGGCAGACGGAAACCGGCGCGATGATGATTTCGCCGCTTCCCGGGGCGACGCCCACAAAGCCCGGATCTGCCACTCTTCCGCTTCCCGGCGTCATCGCACGCGTCGTCTCGCTCAAAGGCGAACCCGTCAAGCCCGGGGAGACTGGCTATCTGGTCATCGAAAAGCCGTGGCCCTCCATGCTGCGCACTATTTTCGGCGACGACGAGCGCTTCAGGCGCGATTACTGGAGCCGCATCCCCGGCGTCTATTTCACTGGAGACGCCGCCCAGTGCGACAAAGACGGCTACATCTGGGTTCTTGGCCGCGTGGACGACGTCATCAAAGTCGCCGGCCATCGCCTCAGCTCCATGGAAATCGAAAGCGCTCTGGTCAGCCACATGTGCGTCGCAGAAGCTGCCGTCGTGGCGCGTCCTGACGAAATCAAAGGCGAAGCCATCGTCTGTTTTGTCACCCTGCGTGCGGGGAACGACCCCTCTGTCGCTCTGCGTAATGCACTCAGCGAGCACGTAGCCGAAACTATCGGCGCCATCGCGCGCCCCGCTGAAGTGCGCTTCGCCGATTCGCTGCCCAAAACGCGCAGCGGCAAAATCATGCGCCGCCTCTTGCGCGAAGTTGCCGAAAAGGGCGGCGTTTCCGGCGACGTCACCACTCTCGAAGACATGTCCGTCATAACAAAATTGGCCAGCGCCAAAGCCCTCGAAGAGGAGTAGCTTTTGTAGCGCTAGCCCTGTCTCTGAAGGTCTGCGGCTCTTCTGTCCCGCGAAAAAAAAGCTGCTTCTTTAACGCGGTCAAATGCATCCTTAGACGAGAGGAGGAAATCATGGAACCGCGAATCGACGTGACCAAGGTAGATCCGAAAGCCTATCAAACAATGTTCGCGCTCGAAACCTATGTGCATAATTCTGGAATCGAAAAACCCTTGCTCGAATTGCTCAAAATGCGCGCGTCGCAAATCAACGGCTGCGCCTACTGCCTCGACATGCACTCGAAAGACGCCCGCGCCGCAGGAGAAACCGAGCAGCGCCTCTACGAGCTGAATGCCTGGCGCGAAACTCCTTTCTATTCCGAACGCGAACGCGCTGCTCTTGCGTGGACCGAATCTCTTACCCTCGTTTCCGAAACGCACGTGCCCGATGAAGTTTTCGAAGAAGTGAAAAAACATTTCTCCGAAGCGGAAATTGTCGCGCTCACGCTGGCTGTCGTCGCCATCAACGGCTGGAATCGCATCGCCATCTCCTTGCGCGCAGTCCCCGGCACGTACCAGCCCGCCGCGCGCTCTCAGCATGCAAAAAGCGCATAGCTCGTGCGAGGAGGGCACGGCACAGTAACCAACCAGCCGCGAATCAAACCCTGGAGGAAATACTTGCGGCTGCTGGCCTGCTTTGATACCCTGCGCGCAATCTCTTCATGAGGAGCGCATCGTGGCGCACTGCTCAAAATGCGGAACGGTGGTAGACGCAGGCGCTGCATTTTGCCACCAGTGTGGAGCTTCTCAAGGAGTCCCTGCAGCTTCCATTCCCGCCGGAGCGCCCATGAACACAACGCAAACGGGCCTGTCTGAAAACGTCGCTGGCTTGCTTTGTTATGTTCTGGGCTGGCTAACGGGATTGATTTTTCTGCTGATCGACAAGCGTCCCTTCGTTCGGTTCCACGCCGCGCAATCGCTGGTGGCCTTCGGCGCGCTGAACATCATCAGCATCATCATTACCACCGTCTTCGTCGGCGGCAGCATCTTTGGCGGAGGCTTCAACTGGTCTGTATTCGGATTCTGGGTGACCATCAAACACGTGGTCGACCTCACCGCTCTCGTCATTTGGATCGTTGGAATGATTAAAGCCTATCAGCACGAGCGCTTCCGCATTCCCTTCGCCGCCGACCTCGCCGACCAAATCGCCGGCAAGTAGCAGCCTCGCGATTCTCCTGCTCGACGAGGCCGTACCGCTCGCGTTTTTTGCCGCGCTCTACTTTATTTTTATCACGTGCAAAATCCCGCTGCGAATGTCCGGCCAGAACTCCTTGGCAACATTGTTCAGCGCCGCCGACTCCATCTGCGTGGCCCAGTTCCGCGCCGTTTGGCTGACACCGCGCTCCTGTGGCGGATAATACGCGTTCGATAATGTCGCTTCGAGCGCATTGCCGCCTGCCTCCGACCAGTTGAACGAACTGCCGCCCGAGTCAGTTCTCGTCACAAATGTGCGCGTTAGCGCGTAGCCTATCCGCCGGAAAAACCCACCTTCGCCCATCGTAAAATAGCGCGGGTCTTCGTGAGTGAGCGCCGGCACGATAGCTTCCGTGAAATAGGTGCCGGAAACTCCGTCCACGAACGCGCGCCAGTAATACCGCCCATACCCCGCAATTCCGCCGCCCAGCTCGGGGTCTGAATTTAGTCCGAAGCTCTGAGCTGCGACCACCCCCGTCCACACGAAAGACGAATAGTCGAAACTGTCGTCCGTGGCCATCAGGAATTTGCCCTTGGTGGTCAACGGCTTAAACTGCGTGCCCGCGCTAACCGCGGCGAAGTTGGGAACGACCCAGAACATGCGCTTGGTCTGTGGGGGAGGCCTTTTTTTCTTTTGCGATGCCTTTGCTGGTGGCTTCTCGGGCGGTTGTTGCGCCCGTTTTGTCTGTGTCTGGCGTTCTTGGCCAGATTGAGTCAGCGCAGGTAACCCGAATCCCGCTCTATTCTGCTGCGCCTGCTCGCTTCGCGCGACCGTTGGTACCGTTGAACCACTTTGCGCCCACGCGCAAGTCGCCACTGCCGCCACCATCATCGCCACTATCGCGCCGCGGCAGATGAGTGCAACCATTTCAGTAGGGCGGGGCTTCAGCCCCGCCGTTAAGCAGTTGTCTTTGGGACCTTTAGCCCCTGAAGCACATCGGCTTGTCTTCATTTTCCGCGCGCCGCCCGGTGATGGTGGCGCAATTCGAACAATGGCGTGACAAACTCCAACGCCACTTTTTCGCCGATTGAGTACAGCAGGTTGTAATTTCCCGTGCGGAACGCATCCATCGCATGGTAGCGGTCTGGGTACCAAGCCAGACTGGCAAAGGCGCCCGCATACGGCGAAGCGATTGCCGGTATCGAAAAAACGCGATGTCCATCCTTCCCCGTTCGCGCGGTAATGCTCGAAATCAGCGCATGTTCCACGCGCGGCCATATTTTCTTGCAGGTGCACGGGTAATATCGCGTGTCTTCTCTTAAAGCTTGGCTCAGCAAGAAGTTTGCTCCGCCGCTGACCATTGAGGAGCCCAGATGCGAGGCAAAACGCTCGCCGTACGCATGCCAGCCCTCTCTCCAATCCGGCGGAACATCATCGGCCTGACTGATCGCCGACGAGAATGTCACCAGCGCCATGTTCAGCGGCCCAAAAGTGTTCAGCAAATAGCTATGCGCGCGCTGGTGAAAATCCGGCTGCACGTAGCGCAGTGTGTGTGCATTCAACTCAGTAGCAGTTTCGAACTTGTTTACTTGTTGCGCGAACGCGCCGCGCGCACTAATTCCCGCGCACATCATCAAGAGCAACACCCGCGCCGAGTTTTTGAGCCGCCGTTGCACCATTCGCCCATCACAGTTTACCAACCGTCTCAGTCAAATTTGCACAGTCTGTTCGCATTTTTTCCTTAATCTTTGGAGCCATTGTCCCAAAGCATTTGCCTCCAGAGGCTAGTCTTTCGATGTTTTCCCGCGCCTCGCCGTGACGCCGTCCAGCGTAGATTAAACGAGGCGCACTGGCCGCTGGCCCATCGTGCGGTGCAGGTGCGAGGTCATCGGTGACTTTGAATGGCCGGAGATGTTATGTCGGTTTGTCTTCGATCAGCGAAGGATCAGGTCTGAAGAGCGGGTGTCGCTGCTTGCCTTCTTGTAGAGTCGCAGGATCTCCTGAGCCCGTTTCAGGAGATCTGAAGGGACCTCCCCGCGTTTGTAGTCAATCCATCCGGCCGAGTAAGTGAGGGCGACATTCTGCCCCGAACACTTTATGCTGGGGGTTCCGAGTCTATCGACTGCAGTTTTTGCGTCCCCAAGGCTGCATTCAGGAAGGACCAGCAGGAATTCGTCGCTTCCCAGGCGCGCTACGAAGTCACTGCCGCGACTCGCTTTTCTTAATTGATGGGCGAACTCTTTCAGAGCAAGATCGCCCGCGGCGCTGCCATAACGCTGGACGAGTTGTGCGAAATCCTCGAGATGAATTGCGGCAAGGCTAAGCGGGACGTTGTGTCGTCGTGCGCGAACGACCTCTCTGCCCAGCGCCTGTTCGACGGAGGCGCGAGTGTGCAAGCCAGTGACAGGATCCATGTGTGAGGGATCATATACATCTCCGAAACTCGTTTGCGAGTCTCCAGCGAGCTTAGTCAGCTCTCTGCGCAGACGGCGAAATGACCACTGGCGGTAGACCAGCCAGGCATTGAAGAGCAGTAGCAAGCTCAGTGTGCCCCACCTCGCCTGATCGGAATGAATTTCGAAAAAATGGTCCGTGTGCAGGAAAAGAGAATGAAATGAGGAGAGCAGGAAGGCGATCCCCGAAAGGGACGTCACCGTGAGCGCTGAGAACCAGAGCCACCACTCGCGCCGCCCAAGCTGCTGCACACCGGATTGCATTAGATGCGCGCCTTGACTGCCATATTCCTCGAGGGAAGATAACCCAGCCCATAGCTTACGTTGACCCGGGCGAGCGAGCCAACTGGCGCAGAGGTCAGGTAGAGACCGCTCGATACCTGTACGAATGTCCGGGTCGCGCGGAAGGAGTGCTGGAGGATGAGCAACCTCCAAAGTAATCAGAGTTGTCCAGCGCGTTGACAATGCGGGGGTGCTTCGCTACGCTCGATTGCTTTCAAGAAACAGACGATGGCTGACCGCAAACTTCCAACGCGCGCCGAAGACTTCGCCGAATGGTACAACCAGGTCGTTCTGCGCGCGGAGATGGCCGATTATGCGCCGGTGCGCGGCTGCATGATCGTCCGACCATATGGCTGGGCGCTCTGGGAGAACATCACCGCCGCGCTCGACCGCCGCTTCAAATCCACCGGCCACCTGAACGCTGCCTTTCCGCTGCTGATTCCTCGCAGCTTCATCGACAAAGAGCAGCACCACGTCGCTGGTTTTTCTCCCGAGCTGGCGGTGGTTACCGTGGGCGGCGGCGAAGAGCTTGAAGAGCCTCTGGTGATTCGACCTACTTCGGAAACGATCATTGGCCATGCTTATGCCAAATGGATTCAGTCTTACCGCGATTTGCCTGTGCTCATCAATCAGTGGAACAGCGTGGTGCGCTGGGAATTACGCACCAAGCTTTTTCTGCGCACACTGGAATTTTTCTGGCAGGAGGGTCACACAGCTCACGCCACGCTGGACGAAGCGGAAGCGGAAACGCGTCAAATGCTCGATATTTACGCGGATTTCGCCATGCGCGACGCCGCCATTCCCGTGATTCCAGGACGAAAATCAGACTCGGAAAAGTTTGCTGGCGCGGACATCACTTATTCTATCGAGGCCATGATGGGCGACGGCAAAGCGCTGCAATCAGGCACTTCGCACAATCTGGGGCAGAATTTTGCGAAGGCCTTCGAGATTAAATATCTGGACAAAAATGGCGTGCATCAATTTTGCTGGACCACTTCATGGGGCCTTTCGACGCGCGTGGTCGGCGCTATCGTTATGGTCCACGGAGACGATCAGGGACTCATCCTGCCGCCGCGCCTCGCGCCCTATCAAGTGGTCATCGTGCCAATTTTTAAATCCGATGACGAGAAGCGCGCCGTCTTCGACGCCGCCCGGAAAATTCGCGAGCAGCTCGTCTCTGCCGACATTCGCGTGAAAATGGATGAGCGCGATGGCATGAGCCCCGGCTTCAAATTCAACGACTGGGAGATGCGCGGCGTACCCTTGCGCCTCGAGCTCGGGCCGAAAGACGTCGCCAGCGGCAACGCCGTGCTCGCGCGGCGCGACCGCCCCGGCCGCGAAGGCAAAATTTCCGTCGCGCAGCAGGGAATTGCCCCGGTCGTAGCGAAGCTGCTCAACGAAATTCAGGATGCGCTCTTCCAGCGCGCCCTCGATTTTCGCAAATCCAATACCACCGAGCCCAAGGACTACACGGAATTTAAAACCGCCGTCGAAAAAGGCTTTGCGCTGGCCTATTGGTGCGGCAGCGCCGACTGCGAAGCCAAAATCAAAGAGGAAACCAAGGCCACCATGCGGTGCATTCCCCTCGACCAAACCTCCGGTGCAGGGAAGTGCGTTTTCTGCGGCCAGCGCGCCCCCGAGCAAGCCATCTTCGCCAAAGCCTATTAAACCGATTTTTTCATCGGGCTTTGCGTTTTAAACAGCATCCGCAGGCCCGTCAATCTGCCGATTCTGTACAGGCGTACAGGTAACTGGCCTGAAACGCGCACAAAATGCCTGCCCGCCTCTCCATCAGCGCGGTGCTAACATTATTCACACGGAAATTAGTGAAATCTAGGGCATTCGGGGAGGGCGCTGTGAGTCGGCTATGGCGTAACAACGAAAGAGGAGGCACTAAGCTCAAAACGTTGCTGGTACTGGCGATCCTGTTCGCCATGGTCTTCTCAATCGTCAAGATCGTGCCCATTTACGTGCTGAACTATGAATTCCAGGACTCCATGCAGGAAGAGGCCACCTACGCCTCGGTGAATCGCAAAACGGCCGATCAGATTCGCACGGATCTCGGTAAAAAATTGCAATCCCTCGGCCTTGCTGCCGACGCGAGCGACATTCAGGTTACTTCCAACGAAGGGAATGTCACAATCTCGCTCGAATACACGGTTCCCGTGAACCTTGCTGTTTATCAACTTCAGTTGCATTTTCATCCCCATGCAGACAACGCTTCCTTATAAAATAGCAACCGAGTAAGAGAGGCTCTGGGGAGCTTTCGGGGACCCGCCGTGCGTTTTTTCGCGGCGCATCCAGCCTCCGATTTTGTATCTCCGGAGAATACGAATCGGAGGAATGTTGCGCATACGCATCGCTCGCGGCTTTTGGACGTCTCGCCTGGGACTCTCCATTTTGGGCCTGGCACTGTGCGCCCTGCTCGCGGGCGCCGGGGTTTATACCTATTACTGGATTCATTTCAGCCATCTGATAGACGAGCGGCTGGGCGGCCAGGTTTTCGGCCACACTTCCCGTATCTATTCCGCGCCGGAGAAAATCTTCGTCGGCGAGGAAACGTCACCCGGCAATCTCGCGGGCTATTTGGTAAATAATGGCTACAGCGAAGCGGACGTGCCGGGCGCGGCGGGCCGTTTTGAAGTCAGCAATTCCTCGATTCAAATTCTCCCGTCGCAGAATTCCTATTTCGACGGGCATAACGCGCTGCGCATTGATTTTTCACCCGACAAAATCTCCAGCATTCACCTGCTGTCTGACAACCTTTCAGTCAGTTCCGCGCAGATTGAGCCGGAGCTACTCACCAATCTCTTCGACAGTTCGCGGGAAAAGCGCCGCGTGGTGCGTTTCGAGGATTTGCCGCCGACGCTTGTTCACGCGATCCTTGCTGCGGAGGACAAGCGCTTCTTTGAGCACGGTGGACTGGACATCATTCGCATTGGCGGCGCGGCGCTGGCCGATTTGCGGCGCGGTGAAAAGGCTCAGGGCGCCAGTACCATTGATATGCAAGTTGCGCGCAGCTTCTTTTTCAGCACTCGCCGCGTATGGCGGCGCAAAATCGCCGAAGCTATGGTCGCGCTGGAACTTAACCATCGCTTCACCAAAGACCGCATTTTCGAGCTCTATGCCAACGAAGTTTATCTGGGCAATCGCGGCAGCTTTGCGATTCGCGGTTTCGGCGAGGCTGCGGAGGCCTATTTTGGCAAGGACGTGCGCGATCTGGACCTCGCGCAGTGCGCTTTCCTGGCCGGTATTGTTCGCGCTCCCAACCACTATGCCGAAGCGGAGCGCTATCCGGATCGCGCCGACGAAGCGCGCGACCGCGTGCTCACGCAGATGGTCGAGGACGGGTACATCACCGTAGCGCAGGAAAAAGCCGCCCGCGCGGAAACCTTGAAATTCGTTGGCGGCGCAACGCCGAGCCGAGCCGCGCCGTATTTTGTGGATATGGTTCGCGATTCCTTGCTCAACCAGTTTTCGCAAAATGATTTGACCACACAGAGTTTGCACATCTATACCACTCTCGACCCCGCGCTGCAGGCTGCCGCCGATGAAGCGGTCACCGCCGGCATGAAAATCCTGGACCAGAACCTCGCGCGCCGCTACGCCGCGGAGAGGCGCCAACATCGTCCGGTAGTTAAGCCGCAGGTGGCTCTGGTCGCTCTGGATCCCAGAACCGGCGCAATTCGCGCTCTCGTTGGGGGCCGCAATTACGGCGAGAGCCAGCTCAACCACGCGCTCGCACGCCGCCAGCCCGGCTCATCTTTTAAGCCTTTCGTATACGCCGCCGCGTTCGATAATGCTGTTGCAGGTTTGCAGCCCATCATCACCACGGAAACAACGGTCGAGGACGAGCCTACTACTTTCACGTTCGACGGCCAGGATTACACGCCGAACAACGATGAAGGCCAATTCTACGGCACGGTCACGGCGCGCGACGCTTTAACGCATTCGCTCAACGTAGCCACGGTGAAATTTGCCGAAATGGTGGGCTATGATCGAGTTCGGCAGTTTGCCCTGCAGTTAGGCCTCGACCCGGATATTCAGGCGACTCCGGCCATGGCTCTCGGCTCGTATGTAATGACGCCGATTGAGGTCGCCGCTGGCTACACTATTTTCGCAAACGACGGCGTTCGCGCCGAAGCGCGCTTCCTGAACGAAGTCGTCAATGCCGACGGGCAAGTTATCCAAAAATCGGCTCCGCAGACGCGCCCGGTTCTCGATCCTCGCGTCGCCTATCTGGTTACCAATGTGCTTCAGGACGTCATCAATCACGGCACTGGCTACACGGTGCGTGCCATGGGCTTTGACGCTCCAGCGGCGGGCAAGACCGGCACTTCTCATGACGGCTGGTTCGCGGGATACACCTCGAATCTGATTTGCGTGGTCTGGGTGGGCTATGACGACGACCGCGATCTGGATCTCACGGGCGCGAAATCGGCGGCTCCGGTTTGGGCCGAATTCATGAAACGCGCCGAAGCTTTGCCCGCCTATCACGACATGGAGAATTTCCCCGAGCCCCAGGGAATTGTCAGCGTTTCGGTCGACCCAGCTTCCGGCGACCTGGCCGCCCCGAATTGTCCTGACCCGCACAACGAGATTTTCATCGCGGGGACGGAGCCAACCTCCTTCAGTCCCGGCGGGGAAAAGCTCTCGCAAATTCCCGGTGTTTCATGGCTGTCGAATATTTTCGGTAAGTCGTCGACTCCGCTTGCTCCTTCTTCGAAGGCGGCGGCCATTGCCCGGGAAAAGGGCCTTCCGAGCCGGCCGGCCGGTACTCCTCCGCCGTCAACCGTGGCACCAGCGCAGCCGTCGGCTGCCGCCACCCCTCCAGCAGAGCCGGAGAAGAAAAAAGGGATACTCAGCAGGATATTTGGTGGTATCTTTGGTAGCAGCAAGAAGCCACCTGCCAAGCCGAAACCGGACTCCTAGACCGGAACTTGGCATTGCGAGGTCGGATATGAAACGCTGCCTGCTCCCTGCCGTTTTTCTTTCCTTGATTTTTGTGATCCCGGCAAGTGCGCAAACCATCGAGTCTGCCGCGCTGCGCCAGGTGAATCCCGCGCCACAACCAGGCCCATCGCCGCAGCCAATTATGACTCCGCGCCAGGTTGCGGAGATGCGCGCCGATATTCTGCTGGCCCGCAAAATGTACCCGGAAGCCATTAAGGCATATGAAGAGCTCGCTAAGCGTGAGCCGAAAAACGCGACGCTATTCAACAAAATCGGTGAGGCCTACGAAAGCGATCTTAACTACGGCCATGCCGAACACTGGTTCAAGCTCGCCATCAAGAGCGACAAGACCTGCGCCAGCGCCTATAACAACTTCGGCACTGTGGAGTACGCTAAGCGCCACTACAAAAATGCCGTCCGCTGGTATCAGAAAACTCTTCTTCTTCGCCCGGACGCCTCCGTTGCCGCTCCGGCGTACTCCAATATGGGGTATGCCTTCTTTGCCTGGAAGAAATATCCCGAGGCGGTGAGCGCCTTTGCGCAGGCAATTGAGATCGATCCGGCAATTATGACCGAGCGGGGAAGCTCCGGCCCGGTCATGCAGCAGCGCGGGACCACAGATCCCGGCCTTTTCTATTTTTTTGTGGCGCGCATCTACGCGCAATCGGGAGACGCTGCCCATGCGGCGCACTATTTGAAGATGGCGCGCGATATCGGCTATGCGAAGTTTGCTTCCGCTAAAACGGATCCCGCTTTCGCAAAAGTGATCAAGGACCCGCGCGTCCAGGCGGTCTTCGTGCCGGTGCCGGAAATGAGCTCCTCGCACCGCAACTGAAACCAGGTTGGACCGACGCCGGCGTTTGCTGATTTCTCGTCGCCAAGCGCCGGCGCAGCATCTTCCCGGCGCTACGGCAAACTCCCTGCTATAATGCTTTCATCCATGAGGAAAGTGTTAAATCGCCGCAGTCTGCTGCGAGACTTGGCGCATGCGCTTGCTGCGTGTTTGCCGGTGGCGTGCGCGCTGCTGCTGGCGTTTCCCGTTCTTGTACGGTCGCTCTCGGTACGCGCGGCTGCGGTACCTTCTGACGCTTCAGCTGACGCTTCGGGCGTTTATGAACTGCAAATCAATGGCGAAATTGAACCTATCCTCGCGGAATACATCGTAAGCGGCATCGATGCCGCCAACAGCGCCCACGCGAATCTGATTCTTATCACCATGAATACTCCCGGCGGCCTCGATACCTCGATGCGCCAAATCATCGCCGCAATTCTGCATTCGCGCGTGCCGGTGGTTACTTATGTGGCGCCGTCAGGTTCGCGCGCCGCTTCCGCTGGATTTTTTATTTTGATTTCTGCGGACGTTGCGGCGATGTCTCCCGGTACCGATACGGGCGCGGCTTCTCCGCTTCTCGAGGTGGCCGGCAGTCCTGTCGACGTTAACGCGACGCTCGAGCGCAAAATCATGAATGAGGCTACAGCCTATCTGCGCAGCTATGCCGCGCGCCGCGGCCGTAACGTTTCGCTCGCGGTCACCGCAGTCACCGACGCCAAGGCTTTCAGCGAAAGCGAAGCGCTCAAAGGCAATCTGATCAACACTGTCGCGCCGAATACAAAAGACCTGCTCGCGCAGCTCAATGGCCGAACCATCACACGTATCGACGGATCGCAGCAAACCATCAATCTCTCGAATCCAGTTATCACGCTGCATTTGATGAATGGCCGCGAAAGATTCCTCGACCGCATCGTCCAGCCCGACGCATTTTTTATTTTGCTGATTCTCGGCGTGCTCGGCCTGTACGTCGAATTTACGCATCCCGGTTTGGTTGCGCCCGGAGTCATCGGCGGCATCGCTCTGGTGCTCGCGCTTTTCGCCATGCACATGCTGCCCGTGAATTTCACGGGCCTCCTGCTGATTATCCTGGCGCTGGTTCTCTTCGTGCTGGAGGCGAAATACCCCACTCATGGCGTGCTGGGCGTCGGCGGAGCTATCGCTATGCTGATAGGCGCGGTGATGCTGATTCATTCTCCGATTACAGGAGGCGGCGTGCGGCCTGCAATTGCTTTAGCAGTTACAATTCCTGTAGCGCTCATCGTGATTTTCTTGATGCGCCTGGTGCTGCGCTCCTACCATTGGAAACGGACCACTGGCGCCGAGCAGTTGCTCGGCGCTGTTGGCGAAATCACCGATCCAATCGCATCGCCTAACGCGAAGGGTATGGTGCTGATTCATGGCGAACTGTGGCGCGCTGCTGCCAGCGAGCCAATTCAAAAAGGCGCGCAAGTGCGCGTAAATAAAATCCAGGGCCTTACGCTTTACGTCGAGCCAGTTCGCGCGGAGACGCTGGTTCGTCCACAAGAACGTTTGATCAGTTGAAGTCAAATCGAAAATAGAACGCGGAGGCTGACGATGAATTTTGCGATGGCGGTGATTGGGATTGCCATCTTCATTTTTTTGATCTGGCTCTTCAACTGCATCAACGTTATCAAGGAATGGGAGCGCGGCGTGGTCCTTCGGCTGGGCCGCATGCTACCAACACCAAAAGGCCCCGGGCTGGTGCTCATTTTCTCGCCCATCGACAGGCTCATTCGCGTTTCCTTGCGCGTCGAGGCCATGGACGTTCCGCCGCAGGACGTTATCACGCGCGACAACGTCTCCGCGAAGGTGAACGCCGTCTGTTATTTCCGCGTGGTCGATTCCAATCTGGCGATTTCGCAGGTGCAGAATTATCTTTACGCCACTTCCCAGTTGGCGCAGACCAATCTGCGCAGCGTCATTGGCCAGTTCCAGTTGGACGA
>DASYYQ010000017.1:0-1964 GCA_035933545.1 Candidatus Acidiferrales bacterium
TCCAGGAGCTGTGCAAAGCACGCTTCGTGAAGGGCGCAACGGGCAAGAAAAAACGGAAGGTTCCGGCGAGCGCCGCGCAGAACAAATTGCTGCTCGAGTATTTGAAGGAAGCGACGCGCCATTTGGATCCGACCACCGCGCGCGCCGCGCAATCGCCGGATGGAACCGCCATCGAGTTGGTTCACTGCGTGCCGCGCCCGCAGCACGAGGCAGCCAAGTCCGGCGAAAATTCGCCCGCGCCACTCACGCCCGCTTCGTAAGGGCCTTTCCATGACCGTAAACATTTCGCCTCAATTGCAGCGCTGGATCGAAGCCGAATCGCATCGGAAAATTGATCTGGGTTATGTTCCGTTTCCAAAACAAGAACAGTTTCACCGGTGCGCCGCGAAGTATCGGTTGTTCGGCGGCGCGGCGGGCCCTGGAAAATCGAAAGCCCTGCTGATGGAAGCGATTGTTCTGGCGAACAAATATGCCGGCTCGAACACGCTTTTGCTGCGCCGCACTTTTCCGGAGCTGGAAGGTTCGCTGCTGCTCTATTTTCGCCGCGATGTGCCGCGCGAGTCGTATCGCTCGTTCAATGAAGCCAAGCACACGGTCACCTGGCACAACGGCTCGACCACGCGCTTCGGCTATTCGCAGAGCGAAAATGACATTTACCAGTATCAATCGAGCGAATTTCTTTTCATTGGCATCGACGAGCTGACGCATTTCACGCTGCGCCAGTGGCAATTTCTCACCAGTCGCAATCGCTGTCCGGTGCGCGATTCACGTCCCTGCATGGCCGGCGCGACGAATCCCGGAAACATCGGGCACGCCTGGGTGAAATCGCTCTTCATCGACAAGCAGCTCGCGCCGGGCATGGAGCCGCGCGAATACGACGCGAACGATTACGCATTTATCTCCGCGCGCGTTTGGGACAATCCCATTTACGCGAACGATCCTTCGTACCTCAAAAGTTTGCAGCAATTGCCGGATTTTTACCGGCGCGCCTTTCTCGACGGCGACTGGAGCGTTTTCGCCGGGCAATATTTCACGGATTTCGATCCATCGCGCAGCGTGATTCGCGCCGAAGCAATCGCCGCCGAAAAGTGGTGGCCGCGCTGGATTTCCGTGGACTGGGGATTCGAGCATCCCGCCGCGGTCTATTGGCACACAGCCGCGCCAAATTGTCATTCCCTGGTGAACGAGGAGCAACGTCACCGGCTCGCGGATTTCCAGACGCACGAAGCTGGCGATGGCCACTCTGCGAAAAACATGGCGGATCCCACTGCCGGTGACGCTGCTCTTCGTGAATATTGCAGCCGGGATGAATTTCACAAAAAGGCGGGGCGCGCGTCGCGTAACTCTGACGCCCCCGCATTCCAGCAGCACGCTGTTTTTGCCGGCGATCTTCACCAAGGAACGCGGCCGGCGTTGCGCGTATCGAACGCCGCCGCACCCACCATGGATGGTTCCGCAGCGCCGGGATTTGGCGCAGGCCCTTCGCGTGGCGATGCAGACGACGGGGGAAATGGCTCACGTCAGTCCGGCACGAATCGCCAGACGGGACGTGAGCTACAAGAGCCGCGCGCGACGACCATCACGTATCGCGAATTCATCGCGCAGCATCTCGCGCCGCGCATTTTGGCCGCGCAAATGATTGAACGTTCGCGCGCTCGCGACGGCAGCGCCGAGAAAATCGACGCGATTTATCTTTCACCGGACGCATTCGCGCGCCGCACCGATGAATCGTCCATCGCCGAGCAGATGGGCGACATTTTGCAGGCCGCAGGATTGCCGCGTCCTGTGCCCGCGGACAACGATCGCGTCGGCGGCTGGATGCTGATGTATCAAATGCTCGACGCGCATGAGTGGCTGATCGCGGATTCGTGTTCGGAGCTGATTCGCACGCTGCCCGAGTTGGTGCGCGACGAAGTGAACGTCGAAGACATCGCCAAGCGCGACGGCGACGACGCCGCCGATGC
>DASYYQ010000051.1:0-5294 GCA_035933545.1 Candidatus Acidiferrales bacterium
ATGACGGTAGGGCAGCAGGAGGAAAGCGCGGGGCTCGCCGGGTTCTTCGGCAACTCGGCGCAGGATGAGCAGAATTGGGAGCAAAAATTCAAAGCCATTCCTTCGCCGGAGAACATGATCGCGGACATGAAGCTGCTCGCCGCGCATCCGCACGCTGTCGGCCAGCCCTGGGACAAACAGAACACCGATTGGATCGTCGCGCAGTACAAGAAATGGGGAGCGTGGGACGTTCACGTCGAAACTTTTGACGTGCTTTTCCCCACGCCGAAATTCCGCCAACTCGAACTCGTCGCGCCTACGCACTTCACCGCGACGCTGCGCGAGCCGCCCGTGCCCGGCGATCCCACTTCGTATCAGCAGAGTGAGCAACTGCCGACGTACAACGCGTATTCGCCGGATGGCGATGTGACCGCGCCGCTGGTTTACGTCAACTACGGCGTGCCGGAAGATTACGAAACGCTGGCGCGCATGGGAATTTCCGTGAAGGGCGCGATTGTCATTGCGCGCTACGGCCATTCCTGGCGCGGAATCAAGCCCAAGCTCGCCGCCGAGCACGGCGCGATTGGCTGCATCATTTATTCCGATCCGCGCGACGACGGATATTACGAAGGGGAAGTTTATCCCAAGGGCCCATGGCGTCCCCGCGAAGGCGTGCAGCGGGGCAGCGTCGAAAAAATGGAAATTCATCCTGGCGATCCGCTCACGCCGGGAGTCGGCGCGACAGCAAATGCGAAACGCGAGCCGATTAAGGGAAATGAAGTTTTGGCGGACATTCCCACGCAGCCGATTTCCTATGGCGACGCGCAGCCGTTGCTCGCGGCGCTCGGCGGGCCGGTCGCGCCTCCAGAATGGCGCGGCGCGTTGCCGATTACTTATCACATCGGCCCCGGGCCGGCGAAAGTTCATTTGAAGCTGGCGTTCAATTGGGATTTGAAGCCCGTTCACGACGTGATTGCCATGCTGCACGGCGCGACGTATCCGGATCAGTGGGTGATTCGCGGAAATCACTACGATGGCTGGGTGAATGGCGCGGAGGATCCCATTGCCGGCCAGGTCGCGCTGCTCGAAGAGGCGCGTTCCCTCGCAGAATTGTACAAGCAGGGATGGAGGCCGAAGCGCACCATTGTTTATTGCTCGTGGGACGGCGAGGAGCCGGGGTTGCTGGGTTCGACGGAGTGGGTTGAGGAGCACGGCGACGAATTGGCCACGCATGCTGTGGCGTACATTAATTCGGACACGAATGGGCGCGGCTATTTGGAGGCGGAGGGTTCGCATGAATTGGAGGCGCTGGTGAATTCAGTCGCCAGTGACGTGACGGATCCGGAGAAAAATATTTCCGTGGGCCGGCGGCACAAGCTGGCGGAATTGGCGCGCGCGAAAAATGACGAGGAGCGCAGGAAACTCGAATCGCGGAAGAATTTTATTCTTGGCGATCTCGGCTCCGGCTCGGACTATTCGTCGTTCATCGATCACGCTGGCATCGCCTCGATTAATTATGGATTTGGCGGCGAGGTTGGCGGCGGAATTTATCACTCGATTTACGATGATTTTTACTGGTATTCGCATTTCGACGATCCCACCGAAGAGTATGGCCGCGCGCTTTCGCAGACCGCGGGAATCACAGTGATGCGGCTGGCCGATTCGGATGTGGCGCCGCTGAACTTTACCGGGCTGGCGGATGCGGTGGGGCACTTCGTTTCGCAATTGGAAAAATTGGACAAAGACGAGATTGCGCAGATTACCTGGCAGAACAAGGAAATTCAGGATGGGATTCTTGCGGCATCCACCGATCCGACGAAAAAATTCGTCCCGCCGGCGGTGGAAGAAGTTCCGCAGCCGCTCGATTTTTCGGCGCTTGATGCTGCGGTGAAAACTTTGAAGCAAAGCGCCGATGCTTATCAGGCGGCGTTCGAGAAGGCGCAGCAGGGCGGCGCGGCCACTGGCGAATCGCTCGAGTCCGTGAACACCGATTTAATCAAGGCGGAGCGCGATTTGATGAGCGAGGGGGGTTTGCCCGGCAGGCCGTGGTACAAAAATGAATTGTACGCGCCGGGAATTTACACCGGCTACGGCGTGAAAACAATTCCCGCGGTGCGCGAGGCCATCGAGCAGAAAAACTGGCAGCAGGCCACGGAGGAAATCGGCATCGTCGCCGGAGTGCTGCAGAAGGAAGCGGACGCGATTAACGCGGCGGCGGCGGCGCTTTCAGGCGGCAGCGCCGCGCAATAAAAAAGCGCGGCGTGAAGCCGCCCCTACAGCCCGGAATTAAGGCTGCTTGCCGTTACAAGTCGCGGCGGCCTTCCATGGCTTTCATCATGGTCACTTCGTCGGCGTATTCCAAATCAGAGCCCACCGGAATGCCCATAGCGATGCGCGTGACGCGCACGCCCAGCGGCTTGATTAATTTCGAAAGATAAACGGCCGTGGCTTCGCCCTCTGCAGTGGGATTCGTGGCGATAATAATTTCCTCGACGGTTCCGGGCTTGAGGCGTTCGATCAGACTTTTGATTTTCAATTGCTCCGGGCCGCGGCCTTGCAGCGGCGAGAGCGCGCCGCCCAGCACGTGATACATCCCGCTGTATTCACGCGTTTTTTCGATGGCGGAAATGTTCGGCGCTTCTTCGACGACGCAGATGGTTTTTTTGTCGCGAGTAGGGCTGGTACAGAAATAGCAAGGATCCGTGTCAGTGATGTTGTTGCAGATGGAGCATTCGCGGATTTTTTCTTTGGCTTCGCGAATGGCGTCGGCGAGGGCGAGGGCGCGATCGCGGTCCGCGCGCAGAAGAAAAAAGGCGAGGCGCTGCGCGGTTTTCTGGCCGATGCCGGGCAGATGCTTCAATTCGTCGATTAATTTTGTGATGGAAGGCGCAAAGTCAGGCATTCAATTGTCCTGGGCAAAAGGAAAGTGTAGCAGCTTGGGGAAGATCTGCAACTTAGGCGCCTTGCCCAGCGAAAGCAAGATGCAAAAGCCGCAGAGCTTTGCAAAAGGCGCGAAGTTCTGCGCTACCAAAGGCGAAAGCAGGCTGCTCAGAATGGCGGTTAGAAAGATTTGTTCAAGGCTAGAGATTAAAAAAGGCCGGGGATGCGGAGGCCGCCGATGCCGGGGATACTCCCGGTGACGTCTTTGATTTGTTTGGTGAGTTCTTCGTCCACGCGGCGCGAGGCTTCATTCACCGCGGCAAGAATCAAATCCTGAAGCATCTCCTGGTCTTTACCGGCAAAAACTTCGGGCTCGATTTTAATTTCGGTGAGCTGTTTCTGGCCGTTCATTTTGACGGCAACCATGCCGCCGCCCGCAGTCGCCTCGACGCGGATTTCGCCGCGCTTGTGCTCGAGGTTCTCCTGCATCTGCCACAACTGCGACATCATTTGCTGCAGCGCTTTGACTTCCATTTCAATCCTCGCTTCGCTGCTTGACTTCAGAAATTTTTCCGCCGAACCGTTCGAGCATGGCGCGGACGATGGGATCCTCCTCGACGCGCGCGCGCAAATCGGAAAGGCGCGGCGGCGCGTTTCGGCTGGAATCCAGTTTAACACAAACGCGCAGCGGCTGGCCCATCACGGAACTGAGGATGGTGCGCAACTTCTCCATAGTCTCGCGGCCCTGCAAAATGTCGGTGAGCGAGCGGCTCTCCGCGGGGAAGTACAAATTCATTTCCGCGCCGTTGAGCTCCCAGCGCGTGGCGTGTTCGACCATGGACCACAAAAATTTCTGCTGATTGCGCAGGAGCGATTGAATCGCTTCCATTTGCGCG
Organism: Candidatus Acidiferrales bacterium; assembly: GCA_035933545.1. Lineage (GTDB taxonomy): Bacteria > Acidobacteriota > Terriglobia > Acidiferrales > UBA7541 > DAHUXN01. The sequence continues at coordinate 3,756 of DASYYQ010000051.1, forward strand.
GCAGCAAGGCCGCTGAAATGTTTTTCGGCAGTCTTGGCGACGACGCGGGGCGGGGAAGCGGGAACGGGGGAGAGTTTTTCGGCATTTTCCGGCGACGAAAAATTCGCGGACAGCGCGGCTGCGCTGGCGCTCGTGTTCATACTTGTGCCTGTGTTTGGCGCGGAGCCGATGCCTGCCGCGGCAGCGTGCATTTTATCGTCTGGGGCGCCTGACGCGGGCGATGTGGTCGAGGCAGAACGCGAAACAGGCGCGGTCGCGCGAGCGGCGCTCGCAGGCAATTTTTCGGCGCGCAATTCCGTGAGAACTTGTTCGAGAGGCGCAAGGCGGGCGGCGTTCACAAGACGCAGCAGGCCCAATTCAAGATGCAGACGCGGGTCCGGCTTGCGGCGGAGGTCTTCGTCAGTGGACATTAAAATTTGGAAGAAACGCGTGAGGTCTTCTTCGCTGAAATTCTCGGCCTGTGCGGCGAGGCGAGGACGCTGGTCAAGAGGCTCGGTGATTAATTCAGAATCGGCGCCAGAAATTTTGGCGAGGAGGAGATTGCGAATGTGGCGAATGGATTCGCGGCAGAAGTGCTGGAGATTGTGGCCGCCGGAATGAAGCTTCTGGACCAGAGAAAAGGCCTGCTCGGCGGATTGATTTTCGACGGCGGCGATTAAATCGTCGAGAATTTCTTCAGCGACGACGCCGAGGAGTTCGCGGACCTGCGCGTCGGTGATTTCATCGCCGCAGTAAGCAATGGCCTGCTCGAGCAGCGAAAGGCCATCGCGAAGGCTGCCTTCCGCGGCACGCGCGAGAACGGCGACCGCGCCCGGCTCGATTTTCAGTTGTTCTTCTTTAGCGATGCGCTCGATGGCGTCAGCGATTTCCTGAAACGACAACGAGCGAAATTGAAAAAGCTGCGCGCGCGACTTAATCGTGTCGGCCAAATCTTCCGGCTGCGTGGTAGCGAGGATGAAGACGACTTTTTCGGGCGGCTCTTCGAGAGTTTTGAGCAGTGCGTTGGAGGCTTCGTCGGTGAGCTGATGCGCTTCGTCGAGGATAACGACTTTGTAGCGTCCGCCGGCGGGAGCGTAGCGCACCATTTCGCGAAGCTCGCGAATCTGGTCAATTCCGCGATTCGATGCGGCGTCAATTTCGAGCACGTCGAGAGACGAGCCCGCGGTGATGGCGACGCAGGCTTCGCATTCGTTGCACGGCGTGGCGGTGGGACCTTTGACGCAGTTCAAGCATTTCGCGAGGATGCGCGCCGTGGTGGTTTTGCCGACGCCGCGTGTGCCGGAAAAAATGTAGGCGTGCGCGAGACGGTTCTGGCGAATAGCGTTTTCGAGAGTCTGCATGACGTGGCGCTGTCCGACCACTTGCTCGAAAGTTTGCGGGCGCCATTTGCGCGCGATGACTTGATAGGCCATTCGATCTGCGATTCCTTTTCGCTTCCGTGCTGGAAAGGAACTTCGGGTACTCTGCGGCGCACGAAGCTGACCCGCTACCGTTGCTCCCTTCCGGGCCTGGCGGGGTTTGCGGGGAATCGTCGCACAA
>DASYYQ010000073.1:0-2782 GCA_035933545.1 Candidatus Acidiferrales bacterium
CACGCGCTCGATCCGCGACGCCATTTCTTTCGTCCCATCGGCAACCGTCACTTGTCCCGCGTGCACCGCATACCCAATTCCCACGCCGCCGCCATCGTGAACCGAAACCCAGCTTGCGCCGCTCGCTGTATTGAGCATGGCGTTAAGCATCGGCCAATCCGCAATCGCGTCCGAGCCGTCGCGCATGCTCTCCGTCTCGCGATACGGCGAAGCCACCGAGCCGCAGTCGAGATGGTCGCGCCCAATCACAATGGGCGCTTTCAATTCGCCGCGCGCCACCAAATCATTCATCGCCACGCCGAATTTGTCGCGCTCGCCGTATCCCAGCCAGCAAATCCGCGCCGGCAATCCTTGAAAGCGCACGCGCTGCTGCGCCAGCTTGATCCACCGGCAAAGCGATTCGTTCTGCGGAAACATTTCTAGCACAAGTTGGTCAGTGCGATGAATGTCGGACGGCTCGCCGGAAAGCGCCGCCCAGCGAAACGGCCCGCGCCCTTCGCAGAAAAGCGGCCGGATGTACGCCGGCACAAATCCCGGGAAATCGTAAGCGTTTTTGACTCCGTGCTCGAACGCGAAAGTCCGAATGTTATTGCCGTAGTCAAAAGTGATCGCGCCCATTTTTTGTAGCGCCAGCATGCCTTTCACGTGAATCGCGATGGATTCCATCGCGCGTTTGCGATACGCCTCCGCATCGCGCTGACGAAGCTCCTTGGCTTCGTCAAGCGAAAGCCCCTGCGGAATGTAACCGCCAATCGGGTCGTGCGCGCTGGTTTGATCCGTCAGCAAATCGGGAACCACGCCACGCCGCGCCAGCTCGGGAATCAAATCCGCGCAATTTCCAATCAGTCCGACGGAAGTCGCTTCGCGCTTGCGCACCGCATTTTTCAAAATGCGCAGCGCTTCGTCGAGATTGTTGACCATCACATCGCAATAACCGGTCTTTAAGCGCTTCTTAATGCGTTCCGGATCAACTTCAATTCCCAGGAACGCTGCGCCATTCAGCGTGGCCGCCAGCGGCTGTGCGCCGCCCATTCCGCCCATTCCGCCGGAGACCACAAGTTTTCGGGAGAGGTCTGCGCCAGCCCCGAAGTGCTTGTGCGCGGCAGCTGCAAATGTCTCGTACGTCCCTTGCAAAATCCCTTGCGTGCCGATGTAGATCCAGCTTCCCGCGGTCATTTGGCCGTACATGGTCAGCCCCGCGCGTTCCAGTTCGTTGAAAGTTTTCCAATCGTCCCAATGTCCGACCAGATTCGCATTGGCGATGAGGACGCGCGGCGCGTAGGAATGCGTGCGGAAAATTCCCACCGGCTTACCCGATTGAACCAGCAGCGTTTCGTCATTTTCCAAATTGCGCAGCGAGTTGACGATGGCGTGAAAACATTCCCAGTTGCGCGCTGCTTTGCCGCGTCCGCCGTAAACGACCAAATCTTCGGGCCGTTCGCCCACTTCCGCATCGAGATTGTTCATCAGCATGCGCAGCGCCGCTTCCTGCTGCCAGCCTTTGCACGAAATCTTCGTTCCGCGCGGCGCGCGCTGCGGCGCATAGCCCCTGTTATTTTCCACTTCCAACTTGGACATTTCGCCTCCGGGCCTTCACGAACAGTCATCTTAACGCTTAGGCTCGATGCTCGCCAGTGCCGAACTGACTGTTACGGCCAACATGTCTGACAAGTTGCGCGCCGCGCCGCTGCTAAGCTAAAGTGCGAGGGCGAAGATGGACAATTCGACCGAGTATCCGCCGCTGACGAAATGTTTTCTCGAGGCGACCGACACGCACCCGAATCCGCGCGCGCAAATGTACCGCGCTTCGGAAGGGAACTGGCAGTCGCATTCATCCGCCGAACTGCTTCGCCGCATTGCAGGTTTGGCTCAAGCTCTCGCGAAGCTCGGCGTGCGTGCCGATGATCGCGTCGGAATTTTTATGCCCAATTCGCCCGAGTGGCACGTCGCCGATTTCGCCATTCTCGGCCTCGGCGCAGTGGACGTTCCCATTTATTACAACGAATCGCCGGAGCGCCTCACCTACATTTGGAATGATTCCGGCACGAAAGTCGCTGTCGTCTCGGGCGCAGAACAAGCGCGTAAACTCGCCGCCTGCCGGGTAAATCTTCCGACGCTCGAAAAAATAATCGCCCTGAATCCGCCTGACGAATGGCGCAATGATTTTCTCGATTACGCTTCGTTAATCTCTGGCGCCGGCGATTCGGAAATCACCGAATATCGCCGCCGCGCCGCGCTCATCAAGCCGGGCCAATTGGCGACGCTCATCTACACGTCGGGAACCACCGGCGAGCCCAAAGGCGTGATGCTCACGCACGCCAATCTAACGTCCAACGCCATCGATGCGACTTCGACGATCGGCTATTTTGCCGATGATGTTCAGCTTTCTTTTTTGCCGCTTTCGCATGTCTATGAACGCATCTTTGACTATACGGCGCTTTTCCACGGCGTCAGCATTGCCTATCTCGAAAAAATTGACGACCTCGCAACGGCCTTGCGGGAAGTTCGTCCGACGATTGCTGCCGCAGTTCCGCGCGTTTTTGAAAAAAGCTACGCCAACATTCTTGCCAAGGGCCACGAAGAGCATGGCCTGCGCCGCAGAATTTTCGATTGGGCCATTCGCGTAGCGGCGGATGCTGCGCCGTGGAAGGCCTACGGCGAAAAACCATCTCTGTCGATACGAGCGAAATGGAACGTCGCCAATCGCCTTGTCTATTCTAAAATTCGCGCGGGAGTCGGCGGCAAACTTCGTTTTTTTTATTCTGGAGGCGCGCCGCTCGAA